>JAKEFK010000183.1 GCA_022616075.1 bacterium | reverse complement strand
GCGGGCTTTGCATTCTCCCAAAAACGTGCTATTATTAGCACTCTTAACAGGTGAGTGCTAACACCACTTGTTTCAACTTACCGAACTTTTTAAAACACAAAATTCATGTGGAGGTAATTACGATGTCTGTAAATATTCGACCTTTGCACGATCGGATTCTTGCAAAACGAATCGAAGAAAAAGAGCAGATGAGGGGTGGCATCATCATCCCTGATACTGCGAAAGAAAAACCCCTGGAAGCGGAAGTCATTGCTGTCGGGGATGGAAAAATCCTGGACAAAGGAGAACGAGTTCCTCTGGACGTAAAGGTGGGGGACCGGATCCTGGTTGGAAAATATTCCGGAACGGAAGTCAAGCTTCAGGATGTTGAATACATTATTTTGCGCGAAGAAGAAGTTCTTGGCGTGATCAAGCGATAAGGAGGTTCAGAATGGCGAAACAAATTCAATATGGTGAAGAAGCACGTCAATCTATTTTAAAGGGCGTAAACAAACTCGCGGATGCCGTAAAGGTTACGCTGGGTCCTAAAGGACGCAATGTCATTCTGGAGAAAAAGTTCGGTTCTCCTACAATCACGAAAGATGGTGTGACTGTTGCGAAAGAAATCGAACTGAAAGATCCCTGGGAGAATATGGGCGCTCAGATGGTTCGTGAAGTTGCCAGCAAGACCAGTGATATCGCAGGAGATGGCACCACCACAGCAACCGTTCTGGCTCAGGCAATTTTTCGCGAAGGTTGCAAGAATGTTGCCGCAGGTTCCAATCCAATGGACCTCAAACGGGGAATCGAAAAAGCGGTGGCAGCTGCAGTGGAAGAAATCAGGAAGATGAGCCAGTCCGTAAAAGGAAAGGAGATCGCACAGGTAGGAACCGTATCCGCTAACAACGATGAAACCATCGGAAACATCATTGCGCAAGCGATGGAAAAAGTCGGAAAAGATGGAGTCATCACGGTGGAAGAAGCGAAATCGATGGAGACTTCGCTCGAAGTTGTGGAAGGGATGCAATTCGATCGCGGTTATCTTTCGCCCTACTTCGTAACGGATCCGGAAAGAATGGAAGTCGTACTGGAAAATCCGTTGATCCTTCTCTACGAGAAAAAGATCAGCGGCATGAAGGACCTTCTGCCTGTTCTGGAACAGGTTGCCAAAATGGGTAAACCTCTTCTGATTATTGCGGAAGAAGTGGAAGGAGAAGCGCTGGCGACACTCGTGGTAAACAAACTGCGGGGCACCTTGCATGCCGCAGCCGTTAAGGCTCCTGGTTTCGGTGATCGCAGGAAAGCAATGCTGGAAGACATCGCCATCCTGACCGGTGGAAAAGTGATTTCCGAAGATCTCGGAATCAAATTGGAAAATGTCCGGGTGGAAGATCTTGGCCAGGCAAAAAAGATCGTAATCGACAAAGACAATAGCACAATCGTAGAAGGCCACGGTAAACGGGGTGACATTGAAGCTCGCGTAAAGCAGATTCGACGGCAGAGCGAAGATACTACTTCGGACTACGATCGTGAAAAGCTTCAGGAAAGGCTTGCGAAACTTGTTGGTGGAGTGGCGGTCATTAAAGTGGGCGCTGCGACTGAAACCGAAATGAAAGAGAAGAAAGCCCGGGTGGAAGACGCGATGCACGCCACAAAAGCCGCGGTAGAAGAAGGGATTGTTCCTGGCGGTGGAGTTGCGTATCTGCGAGGAATCACAGGCGTAGAAGCGTTGAAGTTGGAAGGCGATCAACAGATTGGCGCTAATATCATACGTCGCGCGCTCGAAGAACCGGTTCGCCAGATTGCGCAGAACGCAGGAGAAGAAGGATCGGTCATCGTGGAACGCTTGAAAAGAGAAGGAGGCAGCGTTGGTTTCAATGCTGCATCTGAAAAGGTAGAAGATCTGATGGAAGCAGGGATCATCGATCCGGCAAAAGTTTGCCGCATTGCATTGACCAATGCATCCAGTATCGCTTCTCTTATGCTGACAACGGAAGCGCTCGTTTCTGATCTACCGGAAGAAGAAGGTGAAAAGATGCCTGCAATGCCTCCCGGTGGCGGCATGGGCGGAATGTATTAAAAATATTTAGAACGGCATACAAGGCGTGGGTCGCAAGGCCCACGCTTTTTTTGTGTGTTCTTGTTTTTCAGTTAAAAATGTCGCAAGAAGAACTGCCGGTTCCGTTTTCACCGGGGCCATCGGTCCAATCCGGATCGTAACAATTCGGGATCAAGTCACAATCGTAGTCTTCCCAGGCACAAGGTCCGTCACAAAGGGCCGGCCGGTAGGTATTTCCGGCATCATGGCCAAAAACCTGGAGCTTACCGTCTTCGATACGAACCACGTAGAATGTGCCGTCTACGTAGACCGTCTCCCAGGATTCATAGGCAGTGGCGATGCCATCGCAATCCATATCAACACATTCACCGCTGATCACATTGTTACCATCAGGAATTTCAAACTCGTCGTCGCAAGGATTGTATGCAACGAGATCCTCTGAATCGGGTACTCCATCGTTATCGGAATCCAGATCTACGAAATTCGGAACACCATCAGCATCAGGATCACCAACTCCCTCAACAGAATCCGGGACGCCATCACCATCAGAGTCAGTGTCTTCGTTATTGGGGATCCCATCGTGATCGACATCGCTAGTTCCCTCAACTGCGCCAAGTATGCCGTCGTTATCATCATCCGAATCAAGATAATCGCGCACACCATCGCCGTCCCGGTCTCCCTTTTCATCGCCATCTTCTACTCCGTCGCCGTCAGTATCCGAATCATAGGGATCGGAGCCATGGTTTTGCTCCCACTGGTTCGTACGTCCGTCTCCATCCAGATCGCCGTTTGGTCCATCGGCATCGTTTGAGTCCAGGTAATTCGGAATATCGTCCTGGTCATCATCAGGATAAGTGTATTCAAAGCCAACGAAGGTTAAACGTGGAGTGATTTTAATTGAAAAGTCTTTTTTCTTCCCGATCGTCGCATCGAAATCCGGAGGTCCGCCACTTCCGTCACCAAACACTTCTTCAGTGTCTGATTTGCCGTCTCCATCAGAGTCTGTGTCCAGGTAGTTGGATATACCGTCCCCATCAACATCGTTCCAATCTGTATTCTCATCGGAAGGAAAATCGCCCGGATCATTTTCAACACTAGTGGGCAATCCGTCCCCGTCATCATCAGTATCAAAAAGGTCGGCAGTCCCATCGCCATCCGTATCCTGAGGAAAGCAAGGATTCTCCCCTGCTTCCTCGCCGTCCGGTACTGTGTCGTTATCTGTGTCTGAATCTTGCGGATCGCTGCCGGCACATTCTTCATCCGTATTATTCAGTCCATCACCATCGGCATCTCCGAGAGGACCGTCCTCATCATCCGAGTCGATATAGTCCGGGATCGCATCACCGTCACTGTCAACCCAAGTATCATTAGGATTTTCTTCAGAGTCGCTTTTTCCATCGCCATCTGAATCGGTGTCCAGGTAGTTTGGAATTCCGTCTCCATCGGTATCGATATCTCCTTCATTCAGGGTGGGAATCCCATCATTATCATCATCGGCATCCTGGCAGTTTGGAAGACCATCTCCATCAGTATCCGGCAACGTTCCGCCGGGGCATTCGACTGAATCAAGGATCCCGTCACCATCGGAATCAATCACTTGCGCCTGTACGAGGACAGGTATTAGAACCAGAAAAATAAAAAATACCCAACGATGAATTTCCTGAGCATGGTTCTTGTGATCAGACATTTTGTGTTCCTCCTGTTTATGGAAACTCGTACGATCCAAGATCAGGCAAAGCGCCTTTTGGGTTGCCTCGTTGATCGTTCATCAGCAGCGTATCGGGGATTCCATCGCCGTTTGCATCACCCATACAGCCTGCCGGATTCCCCTGATCAACAGCGGGGCTGCCCAATTGAAGGGCATGAGTTGGAGTGAGACCACCATTTTCGGCGAGCGGATCGAGTGCGGGCGATAAGCTATTCAGCGCGAAGCCGCAGGAGTTACCTTCCTCCAGGTTATTTCCTGGCGCAAAGATCACAGCGCCCACGGACGTTAAACAATCAGCACCGGCTGTGACTTGCTGTCCTATGATTGAATGAAAGGATTTGAGCAGCCCACCTTGAAGGAAAATGCCGTCGCTCAGGCTGGCTAAAGCGTCATTTGCTGCAATCGTGACATTGAAAAGATATATTTCTGCAGTTCCGAAATCGAAGTCGTTGTAAATTCCTCCACCATGACCGCTTGCTATATTGCCGCTGATTGTGCTGTTTGTAAGTGAAATGGTTGTTTGAAGATTATCAAAATCGTTGTGAATTCCAGCGCCATCTCCTTCCACAGTGTTATTGCTGATTGTGCTGCCATACACGGTAATGCTCGAGTCGGATAATTTGATACCACCACCATTCAGAACAGCACTGTTTCCATCAATCCAGACATTGGTTAGCCTGGCATCATCGGTGTAGTTGAAGAGACCGCCTCCTTCGCTGGATGAGCCGGTCAGTTTATTGTCCACAATGTCGGAATCGGTAATTTCGAGAAAGTGCAAGTTGTCGCCGACCCCCAGGTGATAGATGCCGCCACCCAGACCAACCGCGGAATTGTTGCTGATTTTGCTGTTGCGAATGAAAAGCGGACCACCCTGAAACCAGATTCCTCCGCCATTTCCACCTGCAGAATTGCTCGAGATTTCCACCTGTTCCAGATTGACCGCGAGTTGATAAGTAGCAATGAAAAGCCCGCCGCCGTCACCTGTCGAAGTATTTCCGGTAACGGATACCCGATTGAGATTCAGTATTCCCTGCGAGTCCAGTCCGCCTGTAACTAAGGCTGAATTACCGGAGATTTGCGCATTGCCATCCATTACCAGGGACGAGCTGACATGGTTCAAAATTCCGCCACCATAACCGGAAGGCGCGACATTGTTGGAGATGCTGCCTCCGCGAATTGTCAACTGCGCGCCTGAACCGTAATTAAAGATACCGCCGCCACCCAGTGGATAACCTGCGTTAGCGTTTGCAGTATTGCGGTTGACCGTACAATTCAAGAGTTCAGCGATACCCCAATTGTCGATTCCGCCACCTTCGGAAGTGGCAGTATTGTCTAGAAACGTTGATCTCACTGCGCTGACTGTTCCGAGATTGTACAATCCTCCGCCACTGCGATCGCTTTCATTGTTTTTGACTTTGGAGTTGAAAAGAGACAGAGTGCCGTTGGCAGAGTTGTAAATGCCCGCGCCGTCATGAAGTGCGATGTTATCGCGGATGGTCGAGTTTCTGATCGTCAAAGCGCCATTATTGTAAATACCACCGCCGCTGTGCGAACTCGCATCGTTTTCCAGAATATTGCAGTTTGATATGAGGACGTTACCCGATTCAACGCGTACACCGGCACCATCATTCTGAAATCCCCCGGTTATGGTGAGGTTCTGTAACTCGACTATGCCTTCGACGGCTCCGAAAATGTGAATAACACGTTCATCAACAAGTGAATCTATTGTGGTGCCTCCGCCAAATCCTCGCAGCAAAGTGGCGTCCAGAACATCCAGGTCCCCTACAAGGCCGGCATCATCAAAGCCGGATATCGTTAACGAGTAAGTTCCTGCCGGAATACGAATCGTGTCCATTCCAGGGATGCTGTTTGCTTTCAGAATTGCGCCGCGCAAACTGCAATCGTTTACAGCGGCCGTGCACGCTTGATATGCAACATCTGCACTGTCGATCGTTGCATCGACAACATATGTTGCCGCGTAGCCCAAAGTTGCCATGAGCCAAAAAACAGAGCCACCTAGTAGATGTAACTTCATGAGGTTTTGTCCTCCTGATCATTCACGCAAGAATTAATGACAAAACGGCTCACGCAAGAGAAGAATTTGTTGAAATTCATGAGAGAATGGTTGATAGAATCGGCAATTCAAGGAGGCAAATGGTGGCGCCTTCATCCAGTGAAGTGACAAAATACCTTCAGGCGTGGAATCAGGGTGATGAAGCAGCTCTCGAGAAATTGATGCCCATCGTTTACAACGAGTTGCGGAAGTTGGCGCGCTCCTATATGCGGCGGGAGCGATCCGGTCACACGCTGCAAGCCACCGCGCTGGTTCATGAAGCCTTTCTGCGACTCATTGATCAAAATGCCGTAACCTGGCAAAACCGCGCTCATTTTTTCGGTATAGCCGCTCAAATGATGAAACGCATCCTGGTGAATCACGAGGTGAGCCGCCGCGCAGCTAAACGGAGTGGTGGCGCAGAAAAGGTAACGTTGGAACACGCGAAAGGAATTGAATCGCAACAAGACCTGGACATCATTCAGCTTAACGAAGCGCTGCAAGAGTTGGAATCGATGGATTCAAGGCAATGTCGAATTGTGGAATTACGTTTTTTCAGCGGTTTAACACTTGAGGAAACTGCTGAAGTAATGAATTTATCTTTAGCAACTGTCAAACGGGATTGGAGCACGGCAAAGCTCTGGTTGCGTCAACGGATCAGCAAGGGCACAGGAAGCTGAGAATTCATTTTCACTTTGATTTGCTGTAGTAGAATGTTGATTGTCACCAGCCTCCAAAGCGCGTGGGGTAAAGGTCCATATAAGAATGAGCAGAGGATTTACGGGATCCCGTCCCGTTGTTTTTCTTTCTCTTTTTTGCCTTTGCATCGCTCCCGCAGTCTTCGGCCTGGATCCGGCCAAAGCCATCACTCAGTATGTGCACGACATCTGGCACATCGAACAAGGTCTTCCGCAAAGCACCGTCAACGCCATTGTCCAGACGAGTGACGGTTATTTATGGCTTGCAACCCAGGAAGGTCTTGTTCGTTTTGATGGCGTAAGATTTACTGTCTTTGATAAAACAAACACACCGCAACTGAAACACAATTGGATCTGGAATCTGTGGGAAGACAGCGAGCAAAACCTGTGGATCGGAACCAACGGAGGCGGACTGAATTCTTACAAAGATGGGAAATTCACAAGCTACACATCAAAGCATGGCTTATCGAACGATTTTGTAAGATCGATCTACGCCGATCGTAAAGGAAATCTTTGGATTGGAACAATCGGTGGTGGATTAAATCGCCTCAAAAACGGGAAATTCACGAGTTTCACTACGAAAGAAGGCCTATCCAACGATTTTGTGAGAGCGATCTATGAGGACAGTGAAGGGAGTCTTTGGATCGGAACAGAAAGCGGCTTGAACCGCTTCAAAGATGGGATCTTCAAAACTTTCACAACACAAGATGGTTTATCAAACAACCGGATATATTCCATTTATGAAGACCGTCAGGGAGTTCTTTGGGTCGGTACTTATGGTGGTGGTTTGAATCGTTTTAAGGATGGCAAATTTACAAACTTTACTACCAAAGATGGTTTATCCAGCAATTTTGTAATTTCAATTTATGAGGACCAGGCCAGCAGCTTTTGGATTGGAACGGAAGGAGGCCTGAATCGTTTCAGAGATGGAAAGTTTTCGAGCTTCACCACAAAAGAGGGCTTATCAAACAATACTGTGTATTCCATTCAAGAGGATCGCGAAGGAAGCCTTTGGGTTGGAACATTCGGCGGCGGTTTAAACCGCCTCAAAGACGGAAAATTTACAAGTTTCACAATGAAGGAGGGCTTATCCAGCAACAGGGTTTGGTCTGTCTATGAGGATCGCGAAGGAAGCCTTTGGATTGGAACATACGGTGGAGGGTTAAATCGTCTCAAAGATGGCAAATTTACAAACTTTACCACCAAAGACGGCTTGTCGAGCGATTTTGCAATTTCGATTTATCAGGACAGGCAAGGGAGTCTTTGGGTTGGAACCAGAGGGGGCGGCTTGAACCGTTTTAAGGACGGCACACTTGCAAGCTTCAGCACTAAAGACGGATTGATAAATGATTTTGTGCTGTGCATATACGAAGATCGTGAGGGGAGTCTCTGGATCGGAACTGAGGAGGGTTTAAGTCGTTTCAAGAATGGCAATTTTTCAAGCTTCACTTCGAAAGAGGGCTTATCAAATGACCCGGTGAGAACGATTTACGAAGACCGGCAGGGAACGCTGTGGATTGGAACGAGGGGCGCGGGTCTTAAACGACTTAAAGATGGGAAATTTACAAGCTTCACCACCAAAGACCAATTATCAAGCGATACGGTTTACTCAATCCACGAAGATGCCGAAGGGACGCTATGGATCGGAACCGATGGAGGCGGTCTAAATCGTTTCAAAGATGGAAAGTTCACGAGCTACACCATCAAAGATGGGATGTTTGATGATGTGGTGTTCGTGATTTTGGAAGATACGAAAGAGAACTTGTGGATGACGTCTAACAAAGGCATTTTCCGGGTTGCCAAAAGCGAATTGAATCGTTTTGCAGAGGGAAAAATCCACTCCATTCGATCGGTTGCGTACGGTTCTGCAGATGGGATGAAGAGAAGGGAGTGTAACGGAGGCGGGCGGCCGGCGGGTTACCGGAATCGTGACGGCAAGCTCTGGTTTCCTACGATTGCCGGTATAGTTATGATCGACCCGGAACATATCAAGACGAATGATCTTTCCCCACCTGTTGCGATGGAAGAGGTAATTGTTGATAACGCGGTTATTACGAATAGTGTAGAAGCAAAGGAGGCTTTACGGCTTCCTCCTGGAAAAGAGAAATTTGAATTCCATTATACGGCTCTCACTTTTTCGGGTCCGGAAAAAGTTTTCTTTCAATACAAGCTGGAAGGTTTTGACAAAAACTGGGTAGAGGCAGGCCGGCGGAGAGTGGCCTATTACACGAACATTCCGCCAGGGGACTACCGCTTTCGGGTAAAAGCCTGCAACAGCGATGGAATTTGGAACGAAGCTGGCGCATCCTTTTCCTTCCGTTTGAGCCCCTATTTTTATCAGACTCCTTTGTTTTACGGAATTTGTGTTCTGTCCGCCATCCTGGCCGGCGCAGGCGCTTATAAAGCGCGCATCAGACATTTAAAGAAGCGAGAGCACGAACTGGCTTTATTAGTAGAGGAACGCACCGCAGCGCTCAAAGAGCAAACCGCAGAGATGGAAAGCCTGAATCAGACGGTCAAGATCATCAACAAGGAAATGAATCTGGAAAAACTGCTGCAATCGTTACTGCAGCAGGCCCGGATTTTGTTTGCGCAGGCGGAAATCGCAACCTTTTTGATACTGGATCATCGAACATCACTGTTCAAATTCGCAGCCGCGTCCGGCTACGATCTTTCAGAGACGAAGGACATTTCCTTAACACAGGAAGAGGCGGTCAGTAGATATACAGAAGGAGCGCAACAGCTGCAAGAAGGTGTTTACATTGTACGGAAGTTCAAAGATATTGCGGGTTCAGAAAAATTAAAGCGTTTTGCGATGCCTAAGTCGATGCTGGCTATGGCCGTTACTGTTAAGGGAAAAGTCGAAGGTTTCTTACTGCTGGAAAACTTTCAGAATGCGGAGGCGTTTGGTCTCATGGATCTCCAAAAACTGAATCGTTTTCGTGAGCACGCAGTTTCGGCGATTGTCAAAGCAAGAACGCTGCAGCAGTTGGAGGAGGCGGATCAGATCAAGAGCCGCTTCTTCGCTAATATTTCACACGAATTCAGGACCCCTCTGACACTTACCCTGGGACCGCTGGAAAACGCCCTCTCGGGAATCTACGGAGAAACCGGCAAAGAACTGCGAAAGCAACACGTGATCATGCTTCGTAACTCCCAAAGATTACTCAGGCTGATCAATCAACTGTTGGATATTTCCAAGCTGGAAGCGGGCGAAATGGAACTACGGACAAAGAAGCAGGATCTCGCTAAATTTGCTCGTAAGACCGTTTCGCTTTTTGCTTCGCTTGCGGAGAAGAAAAATATCAGGCTTGTGTTTCATTGCGAGGAAGGTTTGGATCTGTATTTCGATACCGATAAAATGGAGAAGATTTTTTACAATTTACTCTCCAACGCGATAAAATTCACTCCGAAAAACGGAAAGGTTCTTATATCCATCACTGAATTCAATGAAGGTAAATCTGTTCAGATATCGGTGAAAGACACAGGTATAGGAATTCCGCTGGAAAATCTTCCATTGATATTTGACCGCTTCAAGCAAGTGGGTCAAAGGCTTCAGGAACATTCGGGAACCGGTATTGGACTTTCGCTGGTAAAGGATCTCGTATCGCTGCACGGCGGTGTTATCGAGGCACGCAGCGAACCGGGTTTTGGCAGCGAGTTCATCATCCAACTTCCACAAGGAAAGGAACACCTGAGCGAAACGCAGATTGTTGATGACCCGGTTCACGAGGAGTTTTCCGCAAATTCGGGGAGTATCCAGCTGGAATTAGAAACGGTTGACGTGTTACCGGCTGAGGTGAGTGGTGCAGATGTTTTGCCCGATAACATTGCGCGGCAGGATGCCATTCTCATTGTGGAGGATAATCGTGACGTACGCGAATATATTCGGAGCTGTCTCCCCGGATATTTCGCCGTTGAAGCAACGAATGGCGAAGAAGGTCTGCAGAAAGTCCGGGAATTCGAGCCTCATCTGATCCTGAGCGATGTAATGATGCCGAAAATGGACGGCTATCAGTTCTTACAAATTCTGAAAGCAGATCCGCACCTGTGCAACATTCCCGTCATTCTTTTAACCGCCAAAGCTTCAGAGGAAACTAAACTCGAAGGACTGGAGGCGGGCGCAGACGATTATCTTGCGAAACCCTTCAATGCAAGAGAGCTGCAAGCCAGGGTGAAGAACCTGATTCAAATGCGCCGGCAGGAGCAGGAGTTAAAAACTTTTAACCAAGAATTGGAAAGGAAAGTGAAAGAACAATTGGATGCGCTCCTAAAGAGCCGGCGACTCAGCAAATATGTGCCTTCTCAAATTGTCGAAAAGATCCTCTCCTCCGATCAGGAAGAATTAATGATGGAGAGAAAAAACCTGACCATCTTGATTTCGGATCTTAGCGGGTTTCTGGAACTGACCGACCGGTTGGAAGCAGAGAAGTTGAAGAGACTGCTAAACGAATATTTGTCGGAAATGATGAAGCTTATGAAGGAGTTCGGAGCGACACCAGGAAGCTTTCTGGGAGACACCCTGTTGTCCTTCTTTGGTGCGCCGGTGGAAATGGAGGCGAAGCAGCAGGCTGAGAATGCTGTATCAATGGGTCAGGCGATGCAAGAGAGATTGAGGGAGCTGGGAAGAAAATGGCTCGCTGAAGGAATCGATCATGATCTCATGCTGCGGATTGGAATCAACCAGGATTATGCCATGGTGGGAAATATCGGCTCACCGGAGCTTATGGAATATACGGTAATCGGCCGTGGAGTCAATCTGGCGGGCAGGCTGAATGCGATTTGCGTTCCTGGAAAGATCCTGGTCAGTTTTCCTGTTTACGTTCAAACGAGGGAGCAGTTCCGTTACGAAGAGCTTCAGGACCATCCGATCCCCGGTTTTTCAGGTTCGGTGCGTATTTACGAATTGGATACAGAAAGCCCGGAGCCGAAAGAGGTAGCTAAGCGATACAAATTGAAGGAATGCCCGGAGTGTGGCTCTTGCTATGACGAGTTTGTCGAGATCTGCACAAAAGATGGAACTCGGCTATCTGTTTCGTTGCCGGTCGAGCGAACCGTAGACAGGAAGTATCGTTTGGAAAGGTTGATAGGAAAGGGTGGAATGGGCGCTGTGTATGAGGCCAGGGATTTGCGATTGGATCGGAAAGTTGCGGTAAAGATTATGATGGGAAATTTCTCGGCCGATCCGGTAACATTGGCTCGATTTGAGCGGGAAGCGCGGCTTTGCGCAAAACTGAATCATCCCAACATTATCAGGATTTATGATTACGGAACCATCGGTTCGGAGAGCGCCTATTTAGTGATGGAATATTTGGACGGTTCGACTCTGCGAGCCGAATTGAATCGTATTGGAAGACTCGCACCCTCCCTTTGCGCGAACTGGTTCAATCAAATCTGCGAAGGATTAAGAGCGGCTCATCAAGCAGGAATCGTGCATCGGGACCTGAAACCGGAAAACATTCTCCTCAGTGTCGAAGCGCCTGCGGTGGTAATCAAGATTCTGGATTTTGGACTCGCGAAAAGAAAATTACCGGAAGCATCAGGTCCGCAGACACTCACGGCGCGTGGTTCTTTTTTTGGTACTTTGAGTTACATGTCTCCGGAACAATTGGACGGTGAAGAAGTTGATGAGCGCTCCGACATCTTTACAATCGGAGTGATGGCGGCGGAATGCTTAACCGGCAAACATCCTTTCGTTGCGGACAGCTCTCCTCTCGTGATGGCTTCGATTCTGCTAAAAACATTTCATTTGAACGTCACTTCCGAAAGTCATCGACAGCTTGATGCTGTGCTGCAAAAATGTCTTGCCAAAGACCGTGAAGAGCGTTTTCAGTCTGTCGCAGAAATGCAAAAACAATTAATTCCGGCTCTCACCCAAGCTGATGAGTAGAGGAGCGACACATGATTCAGGTTATTTGATGAGGAATCCTTCCACGATATCCAGACCTATCACAGCGCCACCACCGCCGTTCATTTCCATCACACCCATCTGATGTAGAAAAAGCCTCATGCCCTCCGGACTTGTTGCGTTCATTTCGAGGTCCAACTGGCATTCTTGATTAGCGCAGGAAACCATCCCTTCGACACGCCCGACGAACCGGGTTTCGCTGGAGGCGATCTGCAATTCGACTTCTGCACGGCCATTCAGATGCCCGCCACCCTGGTTGGCCTGATCGATCGGAATCAGGTAATATGCGTGCTCCCATACATCGACTCCTAAGATTTGCTGACCGGGACAATCGAGACTCGTGCTAGCCATGGCTTCCCATTCTACGCGCACTTTCTCGGGCCTGTTTGAGACATCCGCAGGTTGTGGACCCATCGAGAACCCCAAAATCTCGCAACGCGTGGGCGCCGCAGCGGCCGTCACCTGCGTTGCAGAGGTGATCGACACGGCCGAAGCAAGCGGATTCTCGATGTTGCTTTGGCTATTGCAACCAATCCATGTGAGAAATACAAAGCAAGAAACGGTGACAAAAAAGAACCTTTTTCTCATTGTTCCTCCGTTGATGTTAACTGGGCTCACTTATACACGCAGGAATTGAGCGCAAAAAGGCTCTCCTGGTTAAATTTTTTCATGTCTCTGGGGCTTTGTGGTTTTCTAACGAAGCTGATTTTTTGTTTGCTCAGCACTATCCAATTCGTCAAACTGATCAGGATTAGAACTTCTCTCCCAGATACACAAGTGCTGCCCCGCCCATATATTCCAGATACCTGCAATTTGTAAATCCGGCTTTTTGCATGAGTTCCAAGAATTCCTTTCGTTTCGGAAACCTCAGGACCGAATTGACGAAGTAGTAGTAGGAGCTCTTATCGCGCGCGACAAAACTGCCCAGAAAAGGCATCAGTTTCTGAAAGTAAAGCAGGTAAAGCCATTTCAAGAAGCGGCCTTCCGGCACGCCAAAATCCAGAATTCCAACCATGCCGCCCGTTTGCAGCACTCGATACAGCTCCGCAAGCGAAGAGGACAAATCGGGAATGTTCCGGATGCTATAAACAATGATGGTTGCGTCGAACGTTTGATCTTCAAAGGGAATTTTCTGTGCATCCCCTTCGACCAATCTCGCGCCCGGATAGCGGGCCGCAATTTGCAACATCGCGCGCGTAAAGTCGAGTCCCGCAAGTATCCTGTTGCCCAGGAGCGGAAACATAGCGCCGGAACCGCAGCAGACATCGGCGATTTTGTTGCGATCCTTCAGCAGTCGAGCGAATTTTTTTCGCCAGAGTATATCGAATCCGAGTGAAATGACATGATTCGTCAGATCATAATTTTTTGCGATGCGCGTGAAAAGAAGCCGGATGGTTCGTGGTTCTTCCGGCCTGTAGGGGATTTCAACCATGTTCAGTTTCTCGCGGCTTCAGCTGCTGATCCAGAGCTTCATTTGCCAGCCTGTCCGCTATCTTGTTCTGGGAGCGTGGAACATGCTTGATTTCATACCAGGACAACCGCCGCAACAGCATGCGACATTCCCCGTTCAACGCAGCGAGGTGTTCGGACTTTACCTTGTACTCCCCGTTTAGTTGCTTCACGAGCAGTTCGGAATCGGACCGGATTTCAACGCTCTGGATCTTCTGAGCCAGTACAAATCGCAGGGCTTCGAGAAGCGCAGTGTACTCTGCTACATTATTAGTAGTAATGCCGATGTAACCATTGCCGCTGTGAAGTACTTTTCCTTCCGGGTCCAGAATGGCAAAACCGTACGACGCATGGCCGGGATTTCCACGCGAAGCGCCGTCGATATGGATGATGTATTCGGCGTCAAAAAGCATCAATCCATCTTAACGCAAAGGCGCGAAGGCGCTAAGCACTCTGGCAGTGGCACAGAAAAGCAAAACGATCGTCGAGTCGCCTTCAAAGTAATTACAGTCCGACTGCGGCAGGTGCGGTAAAATGATCAATTATGCCACTGGCAGCTGGCACAAAGCTGGGTCCATACGAAATCACCGCGCCGATCGGCGCAGGCGGAATGGGTGAAGTCTATCGCGCCAAAGATATGCGGTTGGATCGGATCGTAGCCATCAAAGTCTTGCCTGCTCATCTTTCCTCTAATCCTGATTTACGTCAAAGGTTCGAACGAGAGGCGCGCACGATCTCGAGCCTGAATCATCCAAACATCTGCACTTTGCACGATATCGGTCATCAAAACGGAATTGATTATCTGGTCATGGAATTTATCGAAGGCGAGACATTAGCCTCGCGTCTTCGTAACGGAGCTCTACCGCCAATCGCAGCACTAAACTATTCGATCCAGATCGCGAACGCGCTCGACAAGGCGCATCGCCAGGGCATTGTGCATCGCGATTTAAAACCGGGCAACATCATTCTCACGAAATCGGGGATGAAGTTACTTGATTTTGGTCTGGCAAAATATACAGCCCCTGCAACCGAATCTGTTTCTATGATGGAAACCGGACAACCGCTAACGCGCGAAGGAACTGTTCTTGGCACCTTCCAATACATGGCGCCGGAACAATTGGAAGGAGCTGAAGCCGATGCTCGCACAGACATTTTTGCGTTTGGCGCAGTTGTTTATGAAATGACTACGGGCAAAAAAGCGTTTGAAGGAAAAACGCAGGCGAGCTTGATTGCAGCCATCCTGAAAGAAGAACCGA
Source organism: bacterium (assembly GCA_022616075.1). NCBI lineage: Bacteria > bacterium. The sequence goes on along the minus strand of JAKEFK010000183.1, from coordinate 24,314 downwards.
AACCGATTTCACACATTCAACCGATGACACCGCCGCTTCTGGAACGGTTCGTGAAAACGTGCCTCGCCAAAGATCCAGAGGATCGATGGCAAACCGCTCATGATGCGATGTTGGAGCTGCAGGGCATTCTTGAAAGTCTTTCTCGTCCGGAAGCATATTCAAGCATCGCGCAACCAAAGCAATCAAAGCTCGGTTGGATGGTTGGGATTGTTGGCGCAGTTCTTGCGATTGTATTTGCGGCTTTGTACTTCATACGTCCTTCGGTTGAGCAACAGCGCGTGCTGCGGTTTGAGATTGTTCCACCGGATGAGAAAGCATGGTATACGGGATCAGGACCTCTTACAGTGTCGCCGGATGGGAAACACATGGCGTTCTTGAACAACGCCGATGGCAGAAGGACACTGTGGGTTCGCTCCTTCGATTCGACTGAAGCGCGACAACTTCCCGGAACGGAATACACGAGCGCGCCCTTCTGGTCGCCCGATAGCCGGTATCTTGGATTTTTCTCAAAAGGAAAGCTCATGAAAATCGATATCTCCGGCGGTCGTCCGCAAATCATTTGTGACGCAGAAACGAATCGAGGCGGTTCCTGGGGATCCAGCGGCATCATCATCTTTGCGCAGAGAGCGAACGGCCCGCTCTTTCAGGTCCCTGCATCCGGTGGAGAATTTAAACCAGCGACAAAATTAGATGGAGCGAAAGGCGAAATCTCGCATCGCTTTCCCACCTTCATGCCTGACGGCCGAAGATTCCTGTATCTTGTGCGCGGGTCCACTCAGAGTCAGGCAATCTATACGGGATCACTGGATTCTAATGAAAAGAAATTGTTGTTGAATTCGACTTCACGAGTCCACTATGCGCCGCCCGGTTATTTGTTGTACGGCAGAGAAGGGGAATTGCTGGTACAAGCGATCGATTCCAAAACATTAGAATTAGAAGGAGCACCGATTCTCGTCACAAAAAATGTATTTCACAGCCCAACAGGGCAATCGGTCATTTCTGCTTCGAACAATGGAATCCTTGCCTATTGGTCCGGTAACATTTCGGCTTTTCAACTCTCCTGGTTTGATCGCAGTGGGAACAACATCGGTACTCTGAGTGAAGGTGGAGGGACAAGCGATGCACGATATCATCGCCTTTCTGCTGATGGCACTCAACTCGTTTGGCTGCGTCCTGATCCGGATCTGGCATCGCCCGACATCTGGGTGACAGACACAGCAAGAAATATCTCTACGCGTTTGACTTCACGCCACTATGACGAAAACCCGGCCTGGTCGCCGGATGGAAAAACGATCCTTTTTAACCGCGATCTCGGAGACAATCAGTATGAGATTTATTCTATCTCAGCAACTGGTGTTGGTGGAGAAAAGATTTTGTTGAAGAATGGAGTTCAGATCAATGACTGGTCGATGGATGGAAAATGGTTGATCGGACAACGCAAAGGAAAGAGAAGTGATTTGTGGATTGTTCCTATGTCGGGCTCCGGGCAGCCTTATCCTTTTCTGGCAAGCGAATTCTATGAGTTTCAAGCGTCGTTTTCTCCGGACGCACGCTGGATCGCATATGCATCCGATGAATCAGGACATTATGAAGTGTATATTCAGCCATTTCCCGCGTCGGGAAAGAAGTGGCGCATCTCCAACAGTGGGGGAGCTCAGCCCCGTTGGCGGCGCGATGGCAAGGAGTTGTTTTATTTTTCGGGGGATCGCAAGGTGATGGCTGTCGATATCAAAACAGACGATGGGAATCTGGAAGCAGGCGTTCCGAAAGAATTATTTCAACCGCTAATCCTTTCCCCATTTTATCCGCTGGGAATGGATTATGATGTGACAGCAGACGGCCTGCGTTTCATTATTTCCTCGGCCGTGCAACGGACGACTCCACCGGTGAATATCATTTTCAACTGGACGGCCCTGCTTCGCAGATAAGTTTCCGATAATCTGAGAAGTTTTTCCAATTGATCAATTGCTTTTCCTTTCGTCAAAGAGAAGTGTTGAGAAGATCTTAATCGTTTTGCGAAGCTCGCTAAGTTCTTTGCTAATATGGTACCGTCATGGAACACTATCCGCTGCTGAATGATTTCCTGATCATTCTTGCCGTCTCCATCCCGGTCAGTTTGTTGTTTCACAAATTGAAATTCCCTTCCATCATCGGGTTTCTGGCAACAGGCGTCATTGTAGGACCTTACGGAGCCGGTTTGATCGGCGACACAGAAGCTGTCAACGCGCTTGCAAGTATCGGTGTGGTGCTTTTGCTTTTTACAATCGGCCTCGAATTCTCGATTCGGCAGCTCCTTTCCAGCAGTCTGCGATTTCTTTCCATCACGGCAAGCCAAATAGTCTTAACAATCCTTCTCACATACCTGATCACTCAAATCTTTGATTTGCCTGTAACTGTTGGAATTTTTCTCGGCTTTTTGTTTTCGCTGAGCAGCACAGCCATCGTTTTCAAAATTCTTTCTGACCGCGCCGAAATTGACACTCCGCATGGAAAGATTTGTGTCGGCATTCTTTTGTTTCAAGATTTGCTCGCCATTCCCATGATGCTCCTTCTGCCGAGCCTTTCCGGCGGAAGTGTGGACCTACTGGAAATGGGAAAACAGATGTTGATCGCATTAGCTGCCGTCGCAGGTTTATTTTTGGCCGCGCGTTACATCGTTCCGCTGCTTCTAAAGCAGGTCATCCGCACACGAAACCGCGATGTGTTTCTTGTCAGCATTCTTTTCCTCTGTCTGGGAACAGCCTACGCCACAGCTTACCTTGGATTGTCTCTGGCGATCGGCGCTTTTATAGCCGGACTCGTGATCTCGGAGTCCGACTACAGTCATCAGATCCTGTCTGATTTCTTGCCCTTTCGCGACACCTTCAACGCAATCTTTTTTATATCCGTAGGAATGCTTTTGAATTTCCCTTTGTTCATCAACCAGCTATTGCCAAATCTCGGTGTAACCGCGATCGTGCTCGCAGGAAAAACGCTGGTTTTGCTCCTTGTACTGATTGTTGCAAAATACAACTTTCGTATTTCGTGGAAAGCGGCGCTTTCTCTATCACAGGTTGGAGAATTTTCATTCCTCCTTGCTCAGCAAGGAAAAGTTTTCAACCTCATTCCTGAAAATCTCTATCAACTTTTTCTCGCTTCCTCCATCATCACCATGTTCTTGACGCCTTTCTTTTTCTTACTCGCCGAACCGACAAGCCGGTTCATCCAATCGCTCTTCCGAACATCAACCAGGGTTATCCCACAAGAGACCGGGCAAACCCCGCAAAAAGATCATCTGATCATCGTTGGATTTGGATTGAATGGCCGGAATCTCTCAAAAGTGGTTCGCGATATTGGAATTCCTTTTGTTGTCATTGAGTTGAACGATCAGCTTGTTCGTGAGGCGCAAAAGCAACAGGTCCCGGTGATGTTTGGAGACGCGACCAGCAAAGAGGTTTTGTCGAAGGCGGGCGCAGCGCATGCGCGAATGGCTGTGATTGCAATAAGCGATGCGGCAGCAACTCGCAGGTGCGCGGCAGTGTTACGCGCGCTAAACCGCGACACGGTCCTTCTGGTTCGAACGCGTTATGTCGTGGAGATGGAAGAACTCAGAAAGCTTGGAGCGAACATTGTGATTCCAGAGGAATTTGAGACTTCCATTGAAATTTTTGCTCGCGTGCTGGAGCAATATCAGATTCCGGATCATCTGATCGATCAACAGATCTCCGTGATCCGGTCGGACAGCTATGGAATGCTGCGTGGACTCTCTTTAACTCAGGAAAGATTGATGAAATTGTCTGAGCTTTTTCTAAAAAGCACCGTGTCTCAAGTTATCGTGGATGGCAAGTCGCCGGCCAAAAGCAAATCTTTGCGGGAACTCGATTTGAGGCGACACACAGGCGCGACCATCATCGCTGTGATTCGTGGTGAAAAAGCGATCACAAATCCTGATGCCGATTTCCAGCTTGAGGAAGGAGACCTGATGGTGCTCTGGGGCGCGCATCAGCAGCTTGCAGATGCTTACAAATTGCTGGGGGTCAGTGAGGCAAAATAGGGGGAACTAAATAAACCGCGTCTTGCGTTGCTACTGCCAGATTGCGATCAGCGTCAAAAGCGACTCCTACCATTACAGGACCGGTAAGAAAAGCTCTCATTTCTCCGCCGGAAGTGATTTTGTAAACAGCGCTCTCTCCCGCTTTCGCCTCACAAATGTAAATGTTTCCATCAACATCCACGGTCAATCCTTGCGGTCTTCCGAAACCACCATAAAGCGGAATCACTTTGCCATAACGATCCACCATCAGCACGCTATTGTGTGTGGACATGCTGGGAGTAGAAACAAGCAGATTGCCCAGGAGATCAAAGGCCAGATGGTAAGCGACCATGCTTTCCTGAAGTTCGGCGAAGACGCTTGCGTTGCCATCTTCATCCACTTTTAAGATGCGTCCATTCCTGTCACCCACATACAGGAAACCATCCTCGTCAAAGACCAGTCCGGTCGGAACACCGAGGTCCTTCGCGAAGATTGTGACGTCCGCCTTGGGTGTTGCCTTGTACACCGTGCCTTCGAACCGGCTGGATACATACAGATTTCCCTCGTCATCCATCGCGAGCGAAGTAGCATTGGGTATGTTGGAGAGAAAAGGGTTGATCGTCCCATCAGGTTCGATTTTGAAAACAGATACCTGCACCGTCTCCCCTCTTTTCCCGCTAAAGGTCGTGTATAAATTTCCGTCGCGATCGAAGAGCGGACTATCCACGGGATTGATGTTGTCCGCAAGTTTTCTACCAATCACGATTTCAAAAGGATTGCTCGTTTTGTTGTTCACCGTAACGGTCACAGGTCCACGATTCGTCTGATCCGGCACAACAGTGATGATGCGATTCTTGGACACCAGAAGCGGGCGCGCTTCCTGGCCGTTGAAGGAGATTCTTAGCGAATCGAATTCCTCGGGGTCGAAACCGGTTCCTTCAATGATGACCCTTCCGCCCTCAATGGCAGCATCCGGTTTGACACTTTTGATTTTAGGTGGTCGCATAGGCAGTAATGAGTAATGAGCAATGAGTTATGAGACTTCCCTAACAGGGGCTCATTGCTCATTACTCATTGCTTTGGCACTTAGATGTTGGGAACAGGTCTTTTCAGGGCAACCCATCGGCGATCCGACTGAACCATCGAGATAAAGCCGGTGTAGATGAAACCGAAGAAAAACAGAAAAAGAAACGGAATGCTAAAGAAGAACCCGTTCAAAAAGGCATACCAGATGGTGAATCCGAAATACATCGCAAAAACGAGCTCAATCACCGCAAGAGCGCTTTTCCCTACACGGTATTTCTTGTGCTGCCAGTTATCGGAGTTTCGCTCAATGCAATACTTCGGGGTCCGCTTGAATTCTGTTTGATAACCCAGTAACGCTTCCAAAACTGCTTTGGAATTGTTTACCGACAGACCGATTCCCAGAGACATCAATAGCGGAATGTATTTAATCCTCCAGGGCCAGTCTTTGTAAATCTCCTTTTGCGAAAATACATAAAATGAAAACACAGAAATCGTTCCGATCAGGAAAATCGGCAGATCCAGAATCATAATATTTTGCCATCCTCGCTCATATCGAATCACCAGCGAAGGTAACGTAAAAAATGACAGGATCATCATGAGTAGGTAAGAAATGTTGTTTGAAAGATGAAAGAAAGCTTCCAGTTTCACCTGCCACGGGAGCTTGCTCTGCATCACCACAGGCAGAATTTTTTTGGCTGTCTGGATGGATCCTTTGGCCCAACGGTGCTGCTGAGACTTGTAAGAATTGATTTCCACGGGGACTTCGGCCGGGGCCACTACATCAGGCACGAATAAAAACTTCCAGCCGCCGAGCTGTGCTCGATAGGAAAGATCCAGATCCTCCGTCAATGTATCATGGTGCCATCCACCTGATTGTGAAATTGCCTCGCGTCTCCAGACACCCGCAGTGCCGTTGAAATTAAAAAAGCGGCCTGAACGGTTCCGGGCGATATGTTCTACCACAAAGTGGCCATCCAGCATGATCGATTGGATTTTGGTCAACAAAGAGTATTCACTGTTGATGTGACCCCATCGAACTTGAACCATTCCGATTTGCGGATCTGTAAAATAATGGATCGTTTTCATCAAGATTTCAGGAGAGGGAATAAAATCGGCATCAAAGATCGCTACAAATTCGCCCTTCGCCTTCTCAAATCCTGCGGCCAGCGCTCCGGCTTTGAACCCAACGCGATCGGTCCGCCGCATGTATTGAATATTTAAGCCCTTCGCTTGATATCTCTCGACCACAGCCTTAGCAATGTTTTGAGTCTCATCGGTGGAATCATCCAGCACCTGTACTTCAAACTTGTCTCGCGGATATTCGATATGGCACACAGCATCGATGAGACGCTCAACAACGTACATCTCCTGATATATGGGAAGCTGAACCGTTACCATCGGCAAGTCTTCGAACGTTCTCGTAATCTGAGGATGTTGAGCACGGAATTTCCGAAACAGGTGAACCATAATGTAGCGGTGAATCCCGTAGATCGAAAGCAAAATGAGAACAATGAAATAAATAACGACAACAACCAGGTCTAACACGTTCGTAACCATATCCATACTCTAATAGCTCTGTCCCCTACCAACAATTTTCAGGCACGACTATCTTTTTTGCCCTCCTCGTAATCATTCCCCCCGTTGATCTGGACGAGAGCAAAAAAAACCTCTTAGCTTGTTTACCGTCTAAATGCCCGATGAGACTGGCATAGCATCATCACTTCCTAAGGTGACGGCTACGACGGAAGTAACTTACGGATTTGATTGATACGATTAGAATTGCAGTCCTTTCCGGGACCCCCCGTAATAGTCTTAAGTTACTGAAAATTAAGGTATTACAGTAAAAAAGCGGTATAATTATATTATAGTTAACATGAATGTCAACAAGACCGCCCGCGAGATTACCCCTTACGGTTTCCATATCCATAGATAGAATATAGGTCGTCAGAGGCAAGAATCATCCCCACACCAAAGCTAAGTTTGTAAATCGGGTTCGGACCCCGAATCACAACGGAAACCGTTCTATCTACAGGCCTTATCCGATAAACATCACGTGAAACGACGAATACGTTGGAATTATGGACGTAGATTTGCGAGATCCGTTTGCCTATTTTCATCCTGTGCAGGAGCTTTCCGGAGTCAGATGACAGGTAAAGAAGGTCCGTACCGGATGCAAAAACGATCTCTTTGTTCAGAACGACTGGATTAGAAGGTTGTGAGGCAGAAAAACGCCAGAGCAATCTACCGGTTGGTACTTCAACGGCGTAAAGGAATTGATCGTAACATGCAAAGAAAACGAAATTATCCAGAAGCACCGGATCACCGGTGATGATTTCGGGTGTTGTCAATTTCCAGTTAAGAGATCCATCCTGTTTCAAAGAAGTGAATTGTTTGTTCCATCCACCAATGAGAATATTGTTTCCTGCGATCTGAGGGCGAGCATTAAATTTTTTTTGTCCGGAAAAACGCCACTTTTCTGTTCCGTTCGCCGAAGAAAGCAAATACAGCGTTCCCTTCTCAGACGGTAGAAGAACAGCGCCGGCAAGGGCTGCGAGTGGCGCGATGAACTGATCCTTCAACTGAGTCTGCCACTTCTGACGGCCATTCTCAGGATTCAACGCGTATACAAAACCGTCTTGAGTGACAAGGAAAAGTAAGTCCTCCGAGAAAACCGGCGTTCCCAAAACAGGTCCGGCAACTTTTTGAGTCCAGTTCGTTTTGCCCGTGCGCATGTTTCCGCATACCACTTCCCCTGCTTGCGAAAACACATAAAACTTATCCTCCCGGACGATGGGATCCGCATACGGACGGCTTTGCAATTTTAGATTCCAGATAGGCTGGCCCGGATCCTGCTTACAGCAAGTTGTAAAAAGAAATGCGACAAGCAATAAAATTCCCGATCGTTTCATGGCTTCTGATGATATATGAAAAAACTTGCTTTTTGCGGATCGCTTGTAATAGATTAAAGATGAAACGAGATTTTGGCGAAATCTCAGCCGGGCTTTGAGGCCAACATCCACCCACAAGTGGGCGAGAGTCACGAGCCGATCGATTTTGCCAAAATCTTTTTTTTATGTCCAGAAAGAAAAAAAAACAATCCTCTTCACGAGTTTCACCCCCTCTTCCCACGGCGGAAGCTTTCACGCGACAAATTACATTCGACAGCATGGAAGACCAAATTCGCGGGGAAGAAAGAATACAGGAAGAAGAAAATCAAAAGTTAAAAGAAGCCCAGGATATTAAAAAGAAACTCGAGTCCGCCGAAGTAGACAGACGCCTCGAAGCGTTAAAACAGCAACTGAGACTTAACACAGAGACGCAGAGACGCAGAGGTAAAAAAAAGTAGCGCGGGCGTCCCGCCTGCGAGGCGCGCAGACGAGACGTCCGCGCTACTTTACGCGGAAGGAAACAGGGCTCGATTGCGATCGATTCCCAGCATAGTCATAAGCCACTGCAAAAAACTTGTGATAACCCTTCTTTAATGGTTTCGTAATTTTCGCTCTTGCGGTGTTACGATCCGGATCGTATTCGGCCTGATAAGGAATGCTATCCACGTACAGAGTGACTTTCTCATCATCCACGTCCATTCCTGCGTCGCGAATCTGCACTGCCAGAAGCGGTGTCGGGTTTCGAGTTGCGCTGCGTTTCCTGGGAAAAATGGAAGTGATGGCAGGTGCTGCATTGTCGGAAATCAAGGCGTACAGGTCGAAGGTTTCAATCTTCGTCTGCACGCTTCGGGAACTTTTGTTGAGTTGCGATGGAAGACTTTCCCACTTCTGACTGGCGCGGTTCCAATGATAAATGCTGAGCTTTTCCGGATGCTTCACAGTTTCCGGATAGGAAAAGGAGAGAGTTGTGCCTTTTTTCAGAGGCAAGCCGCGTGGGGCAAGCTGCAACATGGGACCGATGAGGGGAAGGGATTTCGATTTGTACTCCGGTAAAGATTTTGTCCAAACAAACGCATCTTTGTACAAAGAATTTTCATTGAATGAGAGCTGAAAATTTCCATCAGCGACAAGCGTTTGAGTCCCCCGTTTTACAAATCGAACCGGAACAGTCAACGATTGGCCCCCTGGCAGCGCCACAACCATATCTTCATTTCGCTTTGGCGCAGGGATAAGAGTTAGCATCGAAGTTGGTTCGCGCAACAACAACGGGAAAAATGCGGGAGGATCTCCGATAGAAGCTTGCAATTTTCCTGTGGCCGGTTCTTCCATTTCAAAGATCACGCGAATCGTATCGCCGTAGGTTTCATAACGCAGATTCCCCGCTGATAAAGTTTGCATCGTGTCAGGAATCGGGGCGCCTCCCGGGCGAATTTTGCCGAACACATACGGCGAATATTCGATTCCATCGTAAGCTCTTGCCCGTATCAAAACCGATCTGGCATTCCTCGCTTCACTCATGGGTATCCGGTATCTAAACTTCAGGGAGTCGTTTGCATCCGGAACTTCAAGCGAAGTCAGTGTGACAGGGATAAAGGACTTTCCATCGTCCAGGGAATATTCCACTTCGCCGGTCAAAGCCCCGGACCCTTTCCAGTTAGGATCCCGAATCGTCGCGTGGACTGCTAGCTCCGCCTGGTCCGGTTGAATCGAGTGAAGGTCAAATTGGGGAGGATGATTCACAACAAACGGTATGTCCGCGATGGAAGTGTTGTTATTGCTGTCCCCTGCTTCAATTCTTAACCGGTGGTTTCCGGCTGACAGAGTACGGATAGAAAAAGAAACGGATCGCGTCACGAATGGCAAAGACTCTTCAACCGTTTTGGCCAGCAAGATCGGATATTCATAGTAAGAGGGTCCTGGTTTTCCAAGATCATATAGAAGTCCAAATCCTTGCGGCTGGGTATAAGAGAATTGATTAAACTCGATGGAATACAGAACCTTGTCGTCAATCGAGTATGTGATTCGCTGCGGCGCGCGGTGATACCGGCGAAGAGCTGAATCATAGAGGCTTACCGATAGCACGAAATCACCGCGAACGACCGGTGTGGAATCGGGCACAAAGACCGAATCACTCCTGCGCAAACGAATCTCCTTTGTATCGAGGTCTCCGTTGATTGCAGAATCAATCGACAGCGGATAAAAATAGCAAGCTTGAAATGTTGGAGGAATAGGATCCAAAGTGTCGCGAAATCCATTGGTTAAAGGATTCAATGCGACCGACTCATTCTTACGAATTTCCAGATGAAGGTGTGGGAGTCCTGCGCCGCTTTCACCCGAATACGCAACCACCTGCCCCTGTTTCACTCGCAGAGGCGGATCAAGGAAAATATCTCCGACATAAGGAGTTCCTTCGCGATTCGCTCTATCTACATAGATCGTGTGAAGTCCGAGTTCCCGGGAAAAATCCTCCAGATGCGCGTAAACAGACTGCATTCCGTCTGCATGTTGGATATACAGAGCTTTCCCATAACCGCGTTTTTGGATTTTCATCCGGTAAATTGAGCCATCGGCAACAGCAAGCACCGGCAATCCGGTTTCACCATTGGTGCTCAAATCAATTCCCGCGTGATAATGATCGTCGCGCGATTCGCCGAATGTAGCAGAGATCCCGTAGTTTTGCTGTAAGGGCCAGATAAAATCAGGGGAAGCAAAAACAAGAGAAGAATAGAGCGATATACAAACGCACAGGAACACCCGAATCCAGCACATCTCCAGTTAATAAAAATATAACGCAAAGACGCTTTTCTGAAAAGGGCGTAGTGGCAGAGCATTGTCCGCAGTTCCGGTTTGAACTCGTCAGGCAATAAATCTGCATCCCGCAACATCCTTGGTTTGCTGGGACAATGCTCTGCTCTAATCACCGGATGCAGAGCATTTGCGTGAACAAAGAATGTTTGTGAGATTTGGCAGGAACTTGTGCGAGAACAAAGTTCATACGTGAACACTGGCAAATGCTCTGAAGCTACCATTTTAACGGCAGAGAGTGACGGCCCTTCAAATAGGCAGCAAGTGCGAGCGGCACGAGAATTAATACTTCTCTAAACAACGCTCCGAAATTGTGCGCGCCGAATAACGATTCCATTCCCCCTCGATGAATGCTCCAAAAAATCTCCACCGGCGCAATCATGTGTTTGTGCGTAAACGGCCAGAACAAAGGAATTCCGATCGGTGGACTGCCATCCTGCGTAAAGTAATCCAGCAACAAATGCGTTCCATACACCGCGCTCAATAGAACGGCCGTCCGCAGCGCATGTGATTTTTTCAGCGTCCTCAAAACAAGATACATCGCGGTTCCAATCAGGAGCGCAAAAGGAATCGAATGGCTGAAATAATGATGCTGCAAAACAGGATGCGAGTTGTAATAGGCTACAAGAAAATCGGCATCGGCCAGCGAACCGAAAAATAAGCCGGCTCCCATCGCCTTTAAGTTGCCGCGAAAATCGTTTGCGAGTCGCGGTTCCGCCAAAATCAAAACAGCGTAGCCGGCGAGACCGTGAGCGATCGGAGTAGGCATTCCCTCACCGTTTCAGATGGGACGCAAACTCATCGACTGTCAGGGCGTTACCGTTCATGATTCGCGAAAGTTCCCACAGCGGAGGCAATTTTGGAAAAAGCTGATTCCGGAAGAAAAGATCGCGAGGATGCCCTTCCGCTTTCTTTTGTCCCTTTTCCATCAAGATCGCATAGTTACAGTAGTCGCCAACAATTTTGAGACTGTGGGTCACGATGATGATTGTGGCTCCTTCCTTGTTGAGTTCGCGTAGCAGTTCCATCAAATAAGTTTGCTGGCGATAATCGAGTCCCGTTGTCGGCTCATCCAGCATCAAAATTTCAGGACTCACGCTCAACATGCAGGCCACGGCAACCCGCTGGCGTTCCCCTTTCGAAAGCTGAAACGGATCTCGTTGTTGCTGCGCTTCCAGATCCATTGTCTGAAGAGCCCGTTCGACATTTTTTTTCTGCTGTTTCTCCGAAAAACCCAGTTGCTGAGGTCCAAATTCCACTTCTTCCCTAACCGTGGTGTTGAAAATTTGATGATCAGGATTCTGGAATACCAGAGCAGTCGCTTTGCTCAGATCTTTTCTGTTCCATTCACGGATTTCCTTTCCAAGGATCCGTATTGAACCCTCTTGCGGATATTGCAATCCGTTCAGATGTTGCAACAACGTGGATTTTCCACTTCCATTCTGGCCGATGATTCCCAGAAATTCCCCTTTACGAATTTCAAAGGACACATCCCGCAACGCTTCAACATCCCGGTTCTCGTAGCGGTAGGAAAGATTTGCAACGTCAATGACCGCCGGAGAAGCGCTCCGGGAGGGACAGGCCAGGAGTTGAAGTTGACCATCACCCCAGGACGCGGCAAGCTCCCTAGGAGTTGTTAGAGAGGGTGTTTCCTTCAACTTTGACTGCAAAACCGCAAGATCGAGCGGCGCGAGTGAATTTGCTTCTAATAGTGTAGAGTTTGTCAGTATTTCCGACGGGGATCCTGAAGATTGGATTGCGCCACCGCGGAAAAGGAATAACCGGTCCGCATCCTGAAACCGGTCCGTTTCATGGTCCACAATCACAACCGTTTCCACCCAGTCCTTCAGCTCCGGAAGCGTTTGGATCACAAAGTGTTTGCTTTCAGGATCCAGATCCGTTGTAGGCTCATCCAGCACCAGAATTTGTGGCTTGTACGCAAGCACTGAGGCAATTGCCAGCTTTTGCTTTTCCCCTCCTGACATGGAAAACGGCTCGCGCCTGGAAAGATGGCGCAGATGAAATTTCTCCAGAAGCTCTTCCATTCTATGTTCCATCTCCAGTCTGGAAACACCGAAATTTTCAAGACTGAATGACAATTCCAGCAAAGCGTTCGTTGAAAAAAGTTGTTGCTCAAAATCCTGAAACACCATTCCGATCTTTCTGGCCATCGAAGAAGTGGATTGTTTTTCCAGCCAGCCGCCGGCCACCCAGCGCTTCCCCGAAAATTCCCCTTTAAAAAACAAAGGAATGATGTTGTTGAGAGTTCGGCAAAATGTGGATTTACCTTCACCGGAGGGACCGGCAATCACCGTAAATTCGCCCGGTTCAATTTGTAAACTGAGGTCCTTCAGAATTTCAGAGTCACCATCTTGATAGCGGAAGCGCACAGATTCATACCGAATCGCGGAAGCCATCAGATGAGAATCAGCGTGGCGATAAACAAAAGCACGCACGCCACAATTTGAAAAGCGCTTTTATGATCAACAAGAAACGGAAGCGTTTCACGAACCGAAGGAACAAACATCAGGACGTAGAGAATGAGTGTGAGAACCAGAACGATTACCGGTCCTATCCTGTTGGGATTAGAGATTTCTTGAGGTTGCAGAATCTGTTCATACGTGAGCTTCATTTCCCGAATTCGTTTTCCCAGCGTGCCAATTAATAGCGGAGCAAGAAGAAGCGAAACCAACAGATTATTCAGAAAGATAGTGTGAACCAAGAAACCAAAAGGGATTCCGATTAGATCGACGCCTGTAGCAATCAGCACCGCGCAAACCGCAGATGCCAAAACCACCGCAAAAACAAAAACGGCCCATCCTTTTCGCGTCCTTAACTGATCACGCGACCCGATGTAGGCTTTGAGAACGCGGTAAGGAATCAAACCGTAAAGGATATTTCCAAAGAAACCCGGTATGCTTCCCGGCCCGATTGTGCCACCCAGCACATCTCCAATCAGATTTCCAAAAGCCGTTCCCCAGGCTGACACAGGACCGAAAAAAATGCTAAAGAAAATGGGCAGTGCCATGGCCGGTCGGACTTCAGTTATGCCTGGAATGATCGTTGCTATTTTGAATGGAAGCAAAACAGCAACATACAACGCTGCGCACAATGCAATCAAAACAATCATGCGGGTGTGTTGCCAGCAACGGATCAGTTCACGCATGATTCTTTTTAACCGCCAAGACGCCAGGACCGTCAAGAAAAATAGAAGTTTTTTTTGACTTGGCGTTCCTGGCGACTTGGCGGTTCAATCCCTTTACATTCCCAGGAGAGTGGCGTCTCCGTTCGCTAAGGTCTTTACAAGTTCCTCATAGAAATAATTTGTCGATGTGTGTATGTGAGTCGGAACACGATTCTGATACATCTGACGGCTACGTTCAATATCCTCCCTGAGGCGTTCATACAGGTCTCTATGTTCGCGCCCCGCGGCAACCTGCGCTTCATTGTAAAGTTTGATTTCGCTTACGAGAAGTCGTGCAAATCTTTTTGCATCATCATGCAGCTTTTGCTCTTCTTCTGAAAGAACAAGAGGGGGAGCGATCGCCGGCATCACCACTGTGCCTTCGGCTTCTTCCGGTTCCGGTTCCGCTTTCGCTTCCGCTTCCACTATTTCTGGTTCTGCAACAACGGATGCAACAGCTTCTGCCACAGTTTCCGGTTCTTCTTGAACCGGTACGGCCGCCACGGGCTCCACCGGCACAACAGGCTGCGGCGCGGTAACTTCGACTTCAGGAACAGGCGGTGGAGGGAGCGGAGGAGGCGCAACTTCCACGGGAGGAGGCGCCGGCGGCGGCGCTTCTTTCACAGGAGCGGGAGCAGTTTTAGGTTTTAATGGAAGCAGATCAATTGCCAGACCAGCGGCGCGCGTCGCAAGGAATAACAAATCCGGAAGGTCCGGTTTTTCAGCAAAATCATCTTCGATATCCGCGTACAGGATTCCCGCAATTTTCCCGCGAACCGTGATGGGACATGCGACCACAGACTTTGGAAACCTGTTTCCAATTGCCAGGTAGATCTCGCCATTATCCGGATATTTGTCCGCTGCGCCATGGGACAACTCACCCGTGCTTGTAACTTCATTCAAAATGTTTTGTTTTTCCAAATCGAGCCGAATGGATCTCACGCGGTCCGTATTCCAATCGTTGCCCAAACCCAACGCGGCCCATCCTGAAGCCTGATTTCCTTTTATAACAAACAAAACCGCGCGGCCGACCCAGGAAGCAATATGCATTAACAGACTGTTGAGAATCTCGGATTGCGTGTGCTGCTGATCGATCTTTTTCATCAGGTCAGCGAGCGATTCAAGATCTGTGTTTTTTCTTTTTGGCGGAGCAGGAATATTAGAAACGATATCGGAAAGTAGAACTTCGAGCTGTTGCTCGAACGGAGTGACATCTGCCTGATACCAGGAAGCGATGTGTTGATCAACTAAAGTATGAAAACTTGCTGAGATTCGATCTTGGGCATCGCTGAGCTCCCGTTCCAATATGTCTTGAACTCTTGTGAGTTCATTTTGCACGGCCTGCCGCACCTTCTGGTGATTCTCATCGAAAACGGGTGTCTGGCTGTTTTTTAACTTCTCCGTTTGCTCCCTTATTTCCTCCAGTTTTTGGATAATCAGGTTTTTATAATCGCTTGAAATTCGATCCCTTAGATAGTCTGCAAAACTCATCAAAGACCCCCTGACGCGTAGACGCGCAGACGCAAGACGCGAGGACGCAATACGCGAAGACGCAATTATCCTGAATCGACTTTTCTTTGTCAATGCACGGCACCTCTAACATGAGGAAAATGAGCATGTTAGGCACTGCCCGGCGGCCGATTCTTTCCTTGACAGTTGTTCATTTCGATCACTATACTTAGCAAGACAGCAAGGCCCGGAAACGCTTGACGCGGAGAGGAACGGATTTGATGGGGGCGAAACGGGCTCGACGGAAGTTGTGAAGCATTGGCTGCATACCGAGTCGTCACTTTCTCGTAAAACAGGTGGCAAATAAACATAACTGCAAACACTGAATTTGCTCTGGCTGCTTAATTAACAAGTAGTCACGCTTTTTTCGCGTTTTTCCTGCGGACCGAAAAAAGCGTCAATTAGCAGGATCGCAGAGTCAGCATGTTTCCGGCCGATTCTGTTAAACTAAGGAAACTGGCTGCCGGAATGCCTGCCTGCTGGCTAAACCGGCGGTAAGACTTGATAAACAGGATACGTATGTAGATGTTAATGCGGAAAGCTTTCGGACGCGGGTTCGACTCCCGCCGCCTCCACCATGTCTTGTTCCTCTTTCTGTTTCTCCTTGCTTGCGATCTCTTAGCGCAGGACCAGGCGCTAACCATTTTTGAAGACTCGCGTAAGCTCCAGGTCTCTCTGCAAACAATCGAAGGAGCTCCTTTTGTAAACATTGCCGATTTGCAGACGCCCCTTGGATTCCAGATCAATCCTGTAGTAGGAAATCAAAACATTTCTCTGGTTTCCGGATCTCATTCCGTGATCTTGTCCGCCAACCGATCGCTTGTTTCGGTCGATCAAAAACTGGTGTCCTTGAGTAAGCCGGTTTATCTCGTTCAAGGCGCATGGCTCGTTCCACTGGACTTTATTCCGAAGGTCTTGCGCGGTGTAACCGAAAAGCGTTTTTTATGGCTGGAAAACAGCAGGTCTTTAATGATCGGAAATGTTCAGGCGAATCAGGTCACGCTTAAATACGCATCCGAGTCGAAATATTCCCGCCTTGTATTTCAGTCATTGAGCCCGATTTCTTACATGGTTCAAGCCGAGGGAAACGTTTTGTTTGTGATTCCGCAGTCCGAAGATTTTTCCCCGGGATTCCAAAACGCCGTCTTTGAGGATGGTCTTGTTCAAAATGTGACAATAGAGACAAGAGAGAATCGCAAAGTTTTCAAGATTCAAACCGGAATTCAATATGCTTCTTACAGAACATTTGAACTGAAGGATCCTCCGCGATTTGTCATTGACTTCTACGGTAAAGGATCGACCACAGAACAACCGGCGCCCGTCGTTCCTCCGCAAACACAGACAGTTCCGCCAACTCTGCTTCCTTCACCGATCGGGAGCAAGAAAGTGATTGTGATCGACCCGGGCCACGGTGGCGCGGAAACAGGAGCGAAGGGGCCTAACGGAACGCTCGAAAAAGATGTCACCATGAGCATCGCGAGGAAATTGAAATCCATTGTCGAAAGCACCGGAATGCGCGCGATTTTAACACGCGATGGAGATCAGGTTGTGACTCTCGACGATCGGACATCAAAAGCCAATAACAACAAGGCGGACCTGTTTATCAGCATTCATGCGAATGCCACGATTCGCGGAAGGGCGCGCGGAGCAGAAACATATTTCCTTTCCGCTCAGGCGACTGATGATGAGTCACGTAACATTGCCGCCGTGGAAAATAATGCGATCGGCCTCAACCAGGCTCCAGCAATAGAAGACGATTTGAAATTGATCCTGTGGGATATGGCGCAGACAGAATTTCTCGCGGAAAGCAGTCAGCTCGCAGAGACCATACAACAGGAATTGAATAACACACTCAGCATTTCTAACCGGGGGATAAAACAAGCGCCCTTTCGTGTGCTGACAGGAGCAACCATGCCGGCGGTTCTGATTGAAGTTGGATTCATTAACAATCCGGATGAAGAGAAATTGATGGCAGATGCCGAATATCAAATGAAAATTGCCACAGCCATTTTTCGAAGCATCCAGGCATTTCAAAATCGCAACCAGGAAGCTTCTTCAACAATCAGCACTAGCGGGCAATAGCCTCTACGCGTTTGCGAGTCTCCGCGTCTGCGCGTCAAGACGCGACAGATGACAGATGCTAGACACGATAAACGATATGAATCGACCGATCGTAATTGGTTTCCTTCTTTTTATCGTTGTTTTCGGCGTGATCTTCTACTTTGTCAAAAATCGCCCGGAAACCATCCTATCCTCGACCTCCACTTCGAATCCCCCAGGTGCGGCAGCTGTAAATCAACGACGCATCAATGTAAAACTTTACTTCAGCACTCCCGGTTCCGTGATCTTAGATACGGAAGAACGCTCGATTCCTTATCACGAAACTTTGAATGCTCAGGCAAAAGAAGTTCTCGCAGCGTTGATCGCGGGTCCAAAAGGAAAACTGATTCCTTCCATTCCGGATGGTGTCCGCGTATTGGATGTTCTTGTGAGCAAAGATGGAATCGCTTATGTTGACTTATCGGGAGAGATAGTTTCCAATCATCAGGGAGGAACCACTGGAGAAGTGGTAACGGTCTATTCGATTGTGAACACGCTGACGATCAACTTGCCTCAAATCCATGGAGTACAAATTCTTGTGGATGACCGCCCGGTTGAAACACTGAAAGGGCATATGGACTTGAGCCGGCCCCTGAGACCCGATCTTTCCATCGCAAGGCAAGAACAAGAATCAAAATCGCAGGAACAAAACAGTTTATGAGGCAGGATGGGCGATCCTTTGATCAGTTGCGCAAGACGGTGATTACTCCCGATTACATTAAGAATGCAGATGGTTCCGTGCTCATTGAAATGGGAGACACGCGAGTTATCTGCACGGCTTCACTCGAAGATAAGGTTCCGCCCTTCTTAAAGAACACCGGCCAGGGCTGGCTCACTTCCGAATACGGCATGCTTCCGCGGTCCACCTCCTCTCGCGTAAGCCGGGAAGCCACGCAGGGCAGACAGTCGGGAAGAACGCAGGAAATTCAGCGCCTGGTTGGACGCGCTTTGCGCGCGGTAACGAATCTTCATGCGCTCGGTGAGCGAACGATCTGGATCGATTGTGACGTGCTACAGGCAGATGGCGGCACTCGAACGGCTTCGATCACAGGAGGGTATGCCGCCCTTGTGCTCGCCTTTTCCAGTCTTGTCGAAGAAAAATTACTGAATCATCTTCCGGTACGCGATTATGTGGCGGCTGTCAGTGTTGGCATCGTCAACCAGCGGCCCCTTCTGGATTTGAATTTCCATGAAGATTCCCGCGCCGATGTGGACATGAATATCGTTTGCACAGGGGAAGGACATTTCGTGGAAATTCAAGGAACCGCAGAAAAGCGGCCTTTTGTAGATGGCGACTTGCAAGAGATGCTCAGGCTCGCGAACAAAGGAATTCGTGAATTGGTCCGCATCCAGAACAAAGTATTCCGGCAAGCCATTGACGAAAGATTCTGGGATTTGCTCCCACCACTACGCGATTGATTTCACACGATAAAATCGTAGGGGCGACCCTTGTGGTCGCCCGAGAAGGGCAGGCACAAGGCCTGCCCCTACAATGAATAAAATAGTTATAACGACGTCCAATCGCGGAAAATTTCTTGAAATGCAGGATGGCCTGAAGGACCTGAACGTCCGTTTGCTTTCGCTCCAGGAATTTCCGGACATCCCGGAAGCGCCGGAACAGGGAATGAGCTTCGAAGAGATTGCGCGCAATAAAGCGAGGTTCTACCGGAAACGTTTGCAGTTCCCGGTTTTGGCGGAGGATTCCGGTCTGGTGATTCCTTCTCTGGATGGTTTTCCAGGGATTTTTTCTGCCCGGATTGCATCGACTGATCAGGAAAGGATCCAAATCATCCTGGAAAAACTGTCGGCTAAAAAGGAACGTTCAGCCTTCTACTACTGCAGCATGGCTTTCCTCGACTCTGAAGGCATGATGGAATCTCAAGGCCGTTGCGACGGTCGCATAGTTGAAACGCCTCGCGGTCTGCTTGGTTTTGGATATGATCCAATCTTTTGTCCCGACAACACCGACAGGACTTTTGGCGAAATGAAACTTCAGGAAAAGTTCCACTATTCCCACCGCGGACGCGCCTTAAAGCAATTGTTGACTCAACTCGGCAACAGGATTCCAGGCAATCCATGATTTCCATTCCCAGTCAAGCCCGTTTCATGGCGCTGATACTTACTACATTTGTAGTGCTGTTTTCGGCTCCTTACGAAGAAAAACCGCTTCTGACGGCGCTGGTATTTATTTCTCTTTTTCCGGTTCAGACAATTCTCTGGAGGCTGGGTTACAGCCGGAAAGTAAAAGACTTCTTTTTTTGCTTATCGTTTCTCATTGCGAACCTCATCTTGAAACATTACTGGCAGTATGCCGATCTTCTTTTTTATGCAACTGCAATTCTAGTCTCAGCTGTTTTGCGTTACCGCATTTTTCTCGCAGTTACCGGATCCGCAGCCGCTCTAGAGGTGTTGCGGGAAAATTACTACGGGACCGAAGGCGCGGAAGAAGTGGCTTTTCGTTATGTGTTGTTTCTGTTGGCAGGCACTCTCACTTACATACTCCTGTGGGAAGAGAAGAGAAAGAAGGAAGAATACAAAAAGGAACTGGACGACCTGAAATACGGGATCCAGGAAGTCAGCGAAGGAGGGATCAGCGATCAGGATCAAATCTCCCGTTCTGTAGATGCAGCCATTGTTCTGGACGAATCTTTAAGTGGGATCATTCAGCTGGTCCATAATGTTTTCAAGCCGGAAACGTCGCTGCTCTGGCAATTTTTGCCGGAACAAAAAAAGCTCCGCGTAAAAAATCGGGCCGGCGATGCGGAAGGTTTGCGCGATGGTTTGATTGCCGCTCTGGGAGAAGGTCCGATCGGATGGGCCGCGTTGAATAAAAAGACATTTCTTCAGCAAAATCGTCAGGAAGGCGTTAACTATTTTTCCGGCAGCAAAAAATCTGTGATTCGTTCCCTGCTGGCAGTTCCCATTCTGGATAAAGACCGTCTGGAAGGAGTCTTGTCGGTTGAATCGGAGCATCTGAATTATTTTGCGGAAGATGCAGAAAAAGCACTTTCCTCTTTTGCTGCGCAAATCGCGCAAACCATCCGTATGGCGCGCCTTGCTAAAGAACGGGAAGAAAGGGCGATTGAGTTTCAAGCTTTTTACCGTGCAAGCAAAGAGCTCGCCTCTACAATTGAATTTGAGGAGATTGTAAATAAGCTGCACGTGCTGTGCGCTGAAATTGTGCCGTACGATTTCAGCGCCGTTGCGGTTTGGCAGGAGCCCGGGGATTTGTATTCGGTCTACCAGTGGGCCAGCCCGACGGAAGCAGCTTTAATCAAAAACGACTTACCCAACGATGGACGTTCCTGGATATCCTGGTTTTTAAATAACCGTGAAGAGCCTTTCATTCTCACGAAAACGCAGCTAAATCTGCAACAGATGCCCTTGCTTTTCGAAGAGGAAAATCTTCCCAGTCTTTCCACTTTTCTCGCAGCACCCATGCGGCACCAACAACAACGGATCGGCGCGTTGTTGCTGGGGAGCAAACAGGAAGAAGCATTCTCGTCCCATCAGGCCAGAGTGGTTTCTATACTTTGTAATCAGGCAGCTGTGAGCCTGGAGAACTCTTCGATCATTCAGAAAATGGAAGAGCTGGCGATCACGGATGGGCTGACCGGCCTCTTTAACCATCGCTATTTTCAAGAGGCGTTTCAACGGGAGCTCGAACGGGCCGAAAGACAGAATCAGAAGCTGACTTTGCTCATCATGGACATCGATCACTTCAAAGGATTCAACGATTCTTTCGGCCATCCGGCCGGCGACTTCATTTTGAAAAGTCTGGCGCAGGTGCTGAAAAAGAATGCGAGAAAGATCGACGTACTTGCCCGTTATGGTGGCGAAGAATTCGCAGCTTTGCTTCCCGGCATTGATAAAAAGAACGCACGCAAAACAGCAGAACGGTGGCGTAGAAACGTACAGCGGTCAACATTCAAATCCGGCGGACAATCTTTTGCCATCACATTAAGCATCGGATTCGCAACTTATCCGGAGGATGGTCACGCAAAGATCGAATTGATCGAAAAAGCAGATCGCGGTTTATATGACGCCAAAGAAAATGGCCGCAATCAGGTTCGCCATGTTGATGATCATTAAAAGTAACGCGGACGTCCCGTCTGCGCGGGTTCACCGGCGAGACGCCCGTGCTACTTTGTTTACAAATTCTTTCTCTGTGTCTCTGTGTTAAATTAAAATCACATTAACGTATGGACTTTCATTACATAGCGGTAGAAGGACCGATCGGGGTTGGGAAAACGACTTTTGTGGAAATGCTGTCGACCCACCTCAACGCAAACAAGATTTTCGAAGACATCAACAATCCTTTTCTCAAAGATTTCTATCGGGATGTGCCGGGCACTGCGTTTCAAGCGCAGTTATTTTTTCTGCTGAGCCGGTATCAACAACAACAGAAACTGCAACAGGCTGACCTTTTTCAGCAATCGATCATATGCGATTACATTTTTCAGAAAGATAAGATTTTCGCTTATCTGAATCTGAATGATAGTGAATTGCTGATCTATGAAAAGCTGTACACGTTGCTGGAAAGTAACGTTCCGAATCCGGACCTGGTCATCTATTTGCAGGCCACACAGGATGTTTTGATGCAACGGATCAAAAAGCGGAATGTGGAATATGAAAAAAGCATTTCGCGTGATTATCTAAAAGAGCTGACGCAGGCATATAACTATTTCTTCTTTCATTACAAACTTTCTTCGTTGCTGGTGATCAATACCTCAGAAATTGATTTTGTGGAGAATCCTGCGGACATGGATGACCTGATCAAGATGATCCGCTCTATGGGAAAAGGCACAAAATACTACGTCCCGCTCGGCTCAAGATAATGGAAACCGCCAAGGCGCCAAGTCGCCAAGGAACAAAGGATTTAAGAGGATCTTGGCGTTCTTGGGGTCTTGGCGGTAATATATATAGTTCCGGCGATTTGCGAAAACCCACTGGATCTAGTGACCGGTAGGGATGAGATTCGCAGCCGGACGAATCAAACTGAAACTTCACCCGATCCAGAGTTGGACGGGCAGAGGAGATCAAATGTCAGACACAGTCAATCTATCCCTCAAAGTAACTATCCCGTCGCTCTTGCATAAAAAGGAAAAGCGAGAAAGAATCACAATGCTGACGGCCTATGACTTTCCGTCAGCCTATTTGCTGGACCAATCGGAAGTGGATCTTGTTCTGGTTGGGGATTCACTGGCCATGGTAGTGTTGGGTCATGAAAACACATTGCCTGTCGCGATGGATGAAATGATCTATCACACGAAAGCGGTGACAAGGGCATGCAAACGCGCGCTAGTAATCGGTGATATGCCTTTTGGGTCTTATCAGGGCGGAATCAACCAGGCAATCCAGAATGGAATGCGTTTTATAAAAGAAGGACTCTGCTCGGCGGTAAAACTCGAAGGCGGAAAACAACGAGCAACTATTATCGCAGCTATGGTAGAGGCTGAGATTCCGGTCATGGCGCACATCGGATTGACGCCGCAATCGATGCTCCGCTTCGGCGGTTTCAAGGTGCAAGGAAAGTCCGTGGAAGCGGCGATGGTGATTATGGAAGATGCATTTGCCGTTCAGGAAGCAGGCGCTTTCGCTGTTGTTTTAGAAAGCATTCCTGCGGCTGTTGCAGCGGAAATCACCCCGCGTCTTCGCATTCCAACGATTGGGATCGGAGCGGGAATTCATTGCGACGGCCAGGTTCTTGTGTGGCATGATTTTCTTGGATTGCATGAAAGCAGAATACCCCGGTTCGTCAAACGGTATGCGAATCTGTATCCGCAAATATTGCAAGCGGCAAACGACTACTGCCATGATGTTCAGGAAGGACTATTTCCTGAAGAACAGCATGGATACTGTATGCCGGACCATGATCTGTTTTTGGAGAAAGTAGAAGAAAAATATGGAAATTATTCAGCGCATCCTTCCCATGAAGGAAAGCTGCAAGAAAGCAAAGTCTGATGGAAAAATTATAGGCTTTGTGCCCACAATGGGCTTTTTGCATGAGGGGCATCTGTCATTGGTTCGCGAAGCGAGAAAGATGTCGGATGTGGTTGTTGTCAGCATTTTTGTGAATCCTTCCCAGTTCGGACCAACAGAAGATTTTGATAAGTACCCCCGCGACGCGACCAGAGACGCAGAAGTGCTTTCCAATGAGAATATTGATTTCCTCTTCATGCCTAAGGTGGAGGAAATTTACCCGGAAAATTATCACACTTGCGTTAAGATTCGCGATCTGAGCGAAAAGCTTTGCGGAGCTTCACGCCCGACGCATTTTGAAGGTGTGACGACCGTTGTGCTAAAACTCTTTCACATTGTTGAGCCGCATTTCGCCTTTTTCGGACAAAAAGATGCGCAGCAGCTTGTCATCATCCGCCGCATGGTAAAGGACCTCAATATGGATGTAGAAATAGTGAGAGTGCCGATTGTTCGAGAACAGGATGGCCTAGCGATGAGCTCGAGGAATGTGTATTTGTCTCCCGAAGAACGCAAGGCGGCCACGGTTTTATATCGATCTCTGGATCACGCCCTTGCGCGCGTTGAGGAAGGAGAACGCAAAGCAAAAACAATATTAAAGGCGATGAAAGAAATCATCAGCACGGAACCTCTCGTGCAGATTGATTACATTGCAGCCACCGACCTGATTGAGCTAAAAGAGATCAAAACTTTAAAGGGGAAATGTTTGATCGCGCTTGCCGCATATGTCGGCAAAACCCGCCTGATTGACAACATCATCGTTGAAGTGGAGTAGGGTGGCGGTCTAGCGCGGGCCTCTGGCCGGCGACTC
>JAKEFK010000182.1 GCA_022616075.1 bacterium | reverse complement strand
CGCGGTGTCGCGATCTGGTTATTTGTGCCTTTCGGTATGCTCGTGATTTACCACTACTATGTCGATGGACTGATCTGGCGTTTTCGCGATTACCCGGCGCTGCGGAAGCTGCTGTTGAAATAACAAACCTGCGCTGTCCTACCGGTTAGTTTTCTCATGCTGAACTATAATAATCATTGGTGCCGAATCATGAGTGAAACCAAAGCCAAAACCTAATGCCGCTAAAGAAGATCGAGGAAATTGTCCGGGAATTCTTTCAGTTCCGATCATCCATTCGATTGGTGTTTCTTTTCGGATCTGCTCTAAAGTTTAAGAAAGGAAAGCGACATTGACATCGCCGTTTTGTTTGAAAACGCACCCGATCTTTTCCAGGTTCATCAGATTGTGGGTAATCTTGAAGAAAAGTTGAAACGAGATGTCGATCTTGTTGTATTGAATCACGCGTCACCCATCTTACGGATGCAGATATTGAAGTATGGGACCATAATCTTCGGCGCAGATTCAAATTACTACAAACAATTCTTCAGAGATACAATCAACCAGTACGAGGATCTAAAACGAATTCGAAGGGAAGGGGAGAAGAGTATATTGAAAGGCGGTATTTATGGTTGATGGCGACATTCTTCTATCCAAAGCGGATGCTATTCAACGGGCCCTGAAACGAATTAAAGGTGTAACCGGGCTCGATCCGAATGCGCTGGATAATCAGGATAAACAAGATATTTTTCTTCTAAACCTTCAACGGGCAATCCAATCCACTATCGATCTTGCCAGTCATGTTGTCGCTTCTGAAAACCTGGGATTGCCTGATACAGTCAAAGGTTATTTCGTGCTGTTGGAATCTGCTGGAATTCTTAACAAGAATCTTGCGGAAAGAATGCGAGCGATGACAGGCTTTCGAAATATCGCAATTAACGAATATGAGGCGTTGAATCTACAAATCGTAAAATCGATTCTTGTAAAACATCTCAGCGATCTTGAAGAGTTCTACTTGACGATCCTGAAACACTACATGCCCGGAGCGGGCGGGACGCCCGCATCGCGGACGTGACGTCCGCGCTACTTTGTTTACTTAGTCGCTGTAAGGGAATACCTGATCGTGCTCGCGTTTTGGAATTGATCCAGGCACTTCAATATAACGTATTCCGTGGCCGAAGGAACTTCATTGATTTCTATTTTGTAGGTTTCAGTAGGGGAGTCATCGATTAAGTCAACAGGGAATACAGAGACCCAGGTTCCAGGTGTCACTGAATATTGAAGTTGTTTAATCGGACTGAATTGGTCCTCAGCTTTCAGTTGAATGACTGCGCTCTTGCCCGATCTTGAGACTTGCGTTACTTCCAAACGGGGAGCAGAGTTATCGACATCAAACGGCGCGCTCTCCTTGGAGTTGTTCAGTGCAAATTTTCCGGGATTGCTGAGCCGGTCCGTTACCGTTACTTGAATCAGGTACGTTCCATCCGGAATCGTTTGCGTATCCCATGCAAAAATGTTTTCCTTTAAATCCTTTGCAAGAAGTTTCCAGTTCTTGTCAGCGGTGGGTTTGTAATAAACATCAAAAACCAATGAATCCTGGTTGGCATCCGATCCGTTCCACGTGATCGTCTGGTACCCTTTTCGAAATTCGGCTTTGCCAAGAAAAGAAGTTGCGGCTTGCGGAGTCTGTTGAAATTCAGGCTGTTGAATTGCGGGTTCCGCAACCGCCTCAGTTGATCCGGCGATACCATCTTGCTGAAATGTTGCAGCCTTTTTGTAAACAGCGCCAGGGGGTAGCGCTACGATAGCATCAATTTCCGGCCTGATATTTTGTTGCAAGTATGCGATGCGCACGCTCCGAAGCACCGGAGTAATCTTGCTGTCGGACGTATTCAGATCTGCCTTCCACTGAATGAATCGACCTTTGGGACTGCTGATTTGATGCCCGGAAGGATCTGAGCCCGGGGTTGACCATGCCGACCACGTATCGTCCGGTGTCTTCGTATTTCCGGATCGTGTAGACAGCAGGATCGTTGTTCCAGCCGGCGTTTGGCCTTTCCAGGTCACCCTTCCCCAGGCCGAAGGCGTTCCTGTGTCTTTGATATCAGAGAAATACGTTCCACTTGCTGAATGATTTTGAACCAGCTCGTAAACATGACCCGGATTCGCCGTTGCCAGATAAATCTTACCATGGTTCAGCACACTGGGAATTTGGTCTTCAGCGGTTTTTAGAAGGATTGTGCTTTTCTTGTTCTTGTTGAGCTTGATGAGTTTGGACTTCTTTCCGGTCGAAAGAAGCAATGAGTCCGCATCGCTCGAGGCCTGAATGTCAAGAATGTGATCTTCGGACGAAAACATCAGTTCGGACGTTCCATCCGGATTGATCCTGTAGAGTTGGGATGCCGTCGGTCTCGCGGGTGTCATGGATGGTTGAGGCGTAAATGGTGCGATTTCGACACTCGTGACGACCGTACCTTCCTGTTCGTCCGGTGTTGTATCTACAGCCGGTTGCGGCGTTGTTATCTGTGGAGGCGCTGGCGGCTGAATGGCTCTTGGTTCGGGAACCGTTGCAACTCCGCTGATCGCTGCAAAGTAAATTTCACCGCTTTCGCTGCGATGAATCGAAGTAATTTGTTGTTGGTCAGCATCATATAAAACGGATGCCTTTCCGTTTGATTCGATTGAGTAGAGTATTCCGTTTCGATCGGAACCAGCTATCAATCCTTTCTCTTTATCCCAGAGGAGAGTCGTGATATTTGCTTCATTGGTATCAACAAGAACTTCTCCTTTGCCATTCTTGTCCACCCTGTAAATCTTTCCCTGATCTCCCGTTGCAACGTAAAGATTCCCGCTCGAATCGAACGTGAGATACCATATGTATTTATCAGCAGGATCGAAAAAGACCTGGGAAGCGCCATCCTTTTTGATTTTGTAGATCTTTCCATCAGGCGACGTCGCCGCATAGAGATTGCCGTCACCATCCAGCGCGATATTCTGGACCTCCAGTTCGGGAGTATCCAGCAGCGTAGATGCTTTACCGGCGGAATCAATTTTTATGACTCTGCCCTCGTTGCCTGTTGCGGCATAAAGCGTTTGCCCGTCATTCAATATCTTCCAGATGATGGAATCAGTGCTTTCATATACCTTCTTGAGTTGAGGAGCCAGCATCAACTCTGCATCACTGGTGATGGAAATGGAATGCGGATCACCGGCAGAGAATTGTTGTTGCGTGTTCTCTTCCCAAAACTGAGGAGTCACGGCAAAGGACAAAAAAGGCATAGAAAAAACCAGAAGGAAAACAGTTGCTTTCATAGATTTTATTTTGAGATCAGTTTTGTCTCGGCAAAACCTTAACGGCAAAATACTTTGTGCCGGTAAGGAAATAGTCAATGGGACGACTATCTTCCGAAAGGACCAAGCTATTCACTCTTTGTGAACTTCCAATTGTTTGTGATGAGGAAAGAATCGAGTAAGCTGACGAAGGGAGTTTATAGAGACTGCGTCCCTTCATGACAAGCGTCGGTTCCGTTAGGAACGTTTTAACATAAATTCGATCGTTGGAACGCAAGTTATTCAGCAACGAGACAATCTGGTCAAGACTATCCGGCTTATACGCCTTTCCAAATTGAGCATATTCCTGCCGGCTGATTTCCTGTCCGCTTCCTACAATAAAATGCAAAACCGAAGCGTCCAGATCTTCCGGAATTGTCAGATCAAATTCTTCCGCCTGTTTATGCCCCTGATAAGTCTTGTAGACGGCTTTTATTTTCAACTGATCACCCGGATGCACTTCGTTGCGATCCAGCCACACTTCCAGAAGCTCGGCTTCTTTGCGTTTCATCGCGAGCTCGACGTTGATACCCACGCTTTCTACATCGATTCGTCTAAATTCATTTGCCATCAATGTGTATAAGACCGAAGCAAGATACTGAGAAGCATTGGAGAAGCTGGCCATTCCGCTGAAAATATTGTTGAACTGAATCGTTGATGAATTCTTCAAATCGATTGTCCCGGAGACTCTCAGCGTGCTGTCTCCATATCCCAGTTGTGTCGCAAGGATTGTATTCTGGAACGTAAAATCCAGAAGAAGCGGAGCAAGGAGAGCGTGGTTTACCACTTCAAAATTGAAGTCGCGTTTTTTCTTTGCTTCATCATTTAGGGTAACGGTCACAGGAATCATAGGCGACTTTGGTCCGACAACACCGTAAACGGCGGAGCGAAAATCCTGTTTTACGGATCCAACAATCGGACCGCCGGAACCAACTTTAAAAGAAGAGAACAGACTCGGAACAACTGCAAAGATTCGAGCCGTTGCCATGGGAAAATCGATGGGACCGAGATTGAAGAAGGGATGGCCAAACGCCAGAATCTTTTCCTTATCGCGATAGGTAACTGTTCCGATCGCTCCGATATCAAGATCACCACGAACCAGCTGAACGCTGATGGGAGAGCCCGGTATTAATTCGTCTGCTGTCGGCGCTTCTTCCGTCTTTCCCATCACACCTGCTTGCATCGGCTGCATTCCAAAGGAGCTGAAAAGCGGACGAAACCGTTCGACCAGTTTAGGGTCAAAACCGGAAACCATTAAAGGCGTAGCAATCGGAGTTAACTCTACGTTACCGATACCGGGAACAGTTGCATCGACCTTGGGTGGAGAAGGCATCTTGCTCGTTAACAAAGATTCGAATTCATAATATTGCGCGATTTCCAACGGGGGTTGGATTGGCACTTGATCGACCACAGGCGTTTGCGCTTCCAGCATTGATTCGATCGGAGTGATTCCTGCGATCGGCGTTTTCGCAAATGGCCAGGAATACGCCACGGCGCCTATCATTTTTCCATCGACAAAAACGGGGCTTCCGCTCATGCCGGCGATCACACCCGTTTCTGCAAGGCTACCCCCTTTCAGAATTCCAAGGATCATGCTGTGTTGCGGGAAAAAATTGTGCAGGACACCTAAAATCTCAACCTGAAATTCTTCAATATCAGTGCCTTTGAAAACTGTCTTCCCCGTCCCAATCATTCCTTCTTTCACTTCCGACAGACGCATGATTTCGCTTCCCATGGAAACATGCGTGATCATCATGATGCAGGAAATCAGAAGGAAAAACTTAAGTCGTTTCATAGCTTTACCCACCCCGGCCTCTCCATTTTAATCTAAATACCATTAATGTAATCATTCCTAGAATTCCTGCAACATCGGCAACCCAGTCATAAATCGAGGCATATCGCCCCGGAACATAGCTTTGATGGATCTCATCAGAGGCCGCATAAAGGGAGCCTATCAATATGACGGCGATCACTCGCCGGATTTCCAGAGTCCAAAAACGTTCCCGGGCGAAGGCCCTCCATAGGAGGAAAGCAAAGAAAGAGTACTCAAAGAAGTGCAGGACCTTATCCGACTTCTTCGGCATTTCGGGCACCGTGGAAATAGATGAAAGCAAGAAGATTACCGCAGCGTAGAAGATTACGGGCCCCCAGTATGACACGCGTCTAATGCGGTTTGTAACGCCGGCTTCCAGCCGGCCAGATTTTTCAGATCTCAAAATGTTTTGCCGGCTGGAAGCCGGCGTTACAACGGCTCATTTGATGGGGAAGGGGTACATGATCCACGCTATCAACAGCGCAATCAGTACGAGAGAACCAAAGAACTTCCAAAAGTAGAGCCATTGCTCTTTAGGCGTTTTTTTAGTCACCAAAGCGATCACTGTGGAAGTGAGAAACGCGAATATGACCATCAAGAAAAAATGACTGACCATCTATTCTTTTCTCTTGTGCGCAATATCATAGGCATCCAGTATGACGAGAAAGTTAAGGAGTCCGGCAACCCAGGTAAACGTATTTCCGTATTCGAATGTCACTGATTCAATATTGCCTTCACCGAAACGAAAGCGATTGGCAAATGAATACAGGGAAAAAGAGGAATGGTTGCGGGCGTAGGATGCAATTGTGCGCGCTGTAAAGTACGGAGTTCCAACACCGGTCTGGGAAACCATGGCAAAGAAGGTCAAGGGTTGTTGCGGTTCGTAATGCCAGATTCTTGCTCCCAGATTCAGCCCCCAGTAAAAGAGAATCACGATGCACAGGAAAAATGTGATTGCTCTCTTCGGCCGTTTCAACAGAAGATGCGCTGCGCCGGGAATCATCCACCCTAGCAAGACAAGAACGGATATGTACCACAGATTCGTTGATACTGCCGGTGCTTCGGCTTTTTGCGCAGTTTCAGTCATGATGAAGGCAATATTCTATGAGTCCGGACCTCAACAGTCAAATATTAATCGTGGATCGTGATCGTAATCATGATCGTGATCGTCAAATCATAATCGTGATGATAATGAGATTACGATTACGATCACGATTACGATCCACGATTATTAGGATTCGAAGGTGGGAGGGATGTAGTGAATGTACGCGGTCATGATTTTGATTTCTTCATCCTTTTCGTTGAGGTCCGCTTGCAATAGATCACGAAAAGAGATGATTCCAATGAGCTTACCCTCTTCAATAATGGGTAAATGACGAATATTCGACTGCTTCATTCGAACCAGAATCTTTTCGATATCCTCGTCCGGCTCCCCGATTATCAAATCCTTTGTCATGACCTGCTCTATGGTCGTTTTCTGAGTATTCAGATTTTTCGCAACGACGCGGTTCATGATATCCCGTTCGGAAAAGATTCCGACCACTCTTTCTCCCTCGAGGACAGGTAACGCTCCAATTTTTTTTTCTGCCATGATTTTGGCAGCTTCATATACGGTTCGACTTTTTGAGATTACGGTTAAATCCTGGCCGGTAAGAAGGTCTCGAGCTGTCTTCATGGGGCTACCGCAAAAAAACGCTATCTGTAATGGACTATACCATATTTCTTTGAACATTTGCTTCCTTTATATTTATGTGTGTAGAAGTGGACAATGCAAGCTCCTTCCAATCCCCTTCGTTTTCTGCCGCTTGTGAAAAGCATTGCGTTGCAAACGCGCGACACGATTGCTCCGCATGTCGATGTCGAACTATTGGTAGAGCGGGGACGTATTGCATTAACCGAATCGCTCACTCAATATCGCAGCAGGCAGGGACTAACTTTGCGAAACTATCTGACCTACAAGATTCGGGGAGCGATCTACGATGGCCTCTCAGGACATTCGTGGCCCAATAACGAATCCTGGCTGCACTATCTTTTTGCAAAAAAATCGAACGAACTACTTCTACACTTTCATTTATCCGCGGAGGGAACCATAAAACGAAGCATCAAAGCTGAGGAAGAAGAGGTTCTCCATTTGCTGAGGCTCCTTGCCGTTATTGCGATGATCGTCTTCGGAGCAGAGCGTATTGTGGGGCTGAAGCGATCCATCCATCTTCTGGATGCACGTCAAAAGGATTTTATAAAACATTACTATGAACAAGACCTCACGATGGAAAGGGCAGCGGAAAAAATAGGACTTTCGGGTCCGGTGTCGTTTCGATTTCATTTGCAGATTCTGGAGAAACTTGCCGCTGAACTCGCCGCGAACAACGAACTTAATGTATAGTAACGATACGTTCTATGCGAGTGGATCGAAGCGGTCTAAAGGGGATTGGCGGTGCGGTATCCGGATCAGGCAAAGAAACATCCATTCAAAGAAAGAATGGGAAAGTCAAATTAACTGCTGGTAAAGAGGATGAAGTTCTCATAACGCAAGTCCAGGATTCGATAAGAATTCAAGTCAACAACTCCAGTGTCCTTGCGTTAAGTCGTGAAGAATCAAAAAACCTCGAAATTCTGCCCGGAGCCGGGCGAGTCTCGATTGATTCCAACGTTACGATCCCGATAAAAGGCCGCGCTCCTGCTAAGACAGAAGATACCGCTACTTCAAGAGTCGATCCGTCTGTTAGTTCAGGGCGCAAGGAAGAAACATCCTTCACCAGTAGTATCACGCAAAAACTAATAACATCGGGGCTGCCGGATACTTCGGTTCTTGAGACCAAGCCAATTGTTATGGGGAACGAGGGCTTGCAGCCGAGTGTGGTGCGGACGACTCGTCCGCAAAGCGAAGACGATCGTAGGCTATCAGTACTGGCGGGTGAGTCGCCCGCACCACTATCAGAACGAGATCAAACTGTTTCTTTTATTCG
The DNA here is from genome assembly GCA_022616075.1 of bacterium. NCBI lineage: Bacteria > bacterium. The sequence goes on along the minus strand of JAKEFK010000182.1, from coordinate 494 downwards.
CTCTTTTATAGGAAACCGGTCCCTATCTCTGAGTGATCAACAGACCATTCACACGCTTCTTGCGAGTGCCGGGACGCCAGGAGAATTCAACGAGATTGTAAATGAAGCCGGTGGGAAAAAAGTTGTTGAGCTCTTCAAGAATGCAGAAATGAAGCTTTCCTGGGACCGGCTGGTTGGGGCATATGCCAGATTGGACCTTGCTGAGAATCGCCAGGAAGCGAAGAAAACACGCGAACTGCTCCTGGGAGATGCAAACAGTTTGCAGCAGTACTTATTCTTCTCTGATCAACCACTCGTTCTTCGAGGGAACGTGTTGACGAATGAAATCGATTTAAGCCTGCTGGACCGCCGCGCGACTGTTTGCCTTGTACTGGAAAACGCGGTCCGAGCTCATGAGGGTCATGCGCTGATCAATCCCAATCAATTGCGAGAAAAAACAATCGACATTCTCATTGATTCGACGATTCCGAAAGAAAAACAACTGGATTTACTGG
>JAKEFK010000181.1 GCA_022616075.1 bacterium | reverse complement strand
CTTTGAACTCAGTAAGACTGGTGGCGGATTTCCCCATTCTTCTTGATCCTCCAGGGTGGTTCCGCCCGAAGTGCTGCCCGAAAAAGCAGCTTTTTGAGGAACGTCAATTATATAGGTTGCAAAGGAGCAGTGTCAAGCGGAAGAGATTCTGTTTTCTAGATTTAAGCCCACTTGTTATACTGAACCACGATGCGCAGATTGGCAGTAGTTTTACTCATCATCATCCTGGGCCTTTTGTCCTTTTATTCTTATCAAAAACATCTTCGTCAACGAAAGGAAGCGATAGCAACTCAAGCTCCGCTACAGCGAAACGTTTACATGATCACCGCGTCCGGGCTGCGGGCAGATCATCTGAGCAGCTATATGTATCAGCCGATCCAGACACCCGCGATCGACTTCCTGGCCTATGACGGCGTTCGTTTTACCAACGCTTATACTCCATCCACAGAATCGTTGACGGCCCATCTTTCCATTTTGACAGGGATTTATCCGTTTCATGAGCCATTGAAAAAGACCACCGAATACCTGCTTGATCTTGGCGAACGCTCATTGCCAAAGGATTTGTTGACTCTTCCCGATATCTTGACGAGTAAGGGTTATCGGACTGCCGCCTTTCTCGCTGATCCGGAATTGCGGTTTCCCGCTTTCTTCGGAGGCGTCTTTCACCAATTCTATACGGGAGATGAAATCCTCTATCCATGGCAAACAGCTTACTCCACTGCAACGGCTTGCAAATTGGCCCGCGAGTGGATTAGAAACAACCGCGCCATTCCACATTTTCTACTTCTCAATTTCCATGAACCGACTTTTCCGTTTGAGCCTCCCGCACCGTACAACCGCCAGTATGCAAAATACCCTTATGACGGTGAGATTGCGGGTGTGGATGAGCAGGTTGGACTTTTCGTGGATCTGCTAAAGGAGCTGGGATTGTTCCAAAGATCGATCATTGTATTGACCGCTCCATACGGGGAGACTCTCGGAGATCAGAGCCGTTACGCATATCCAAACAATCCCGTGCTTCATGTTCCGCTCTTGATAACAGCTCCCGGCCTTCTGCCGCGCCATGAAAATTACGATGCTCAGGTCAGTTTGATCGATCTCGTTCCTACAATTTTGGAGTTGCTCGAACTAACGATCGATGCTCCAAAGGATGGCTTGCCCCTTTTTGGTGAAGATAAACAACAAATCTCGCGTGAATTTGTTTTGGGTACGATGCCTTTCGCAAGACTTCTTGGATTTCCCGCCGAGTATTTTGTTCGCACGGGAGAATTCCTGTATGTAAATGGAGCGGAAGAAAAGGTCATTCCGCATCACTCTGTGCCGGTGAGCGAAGCTGGAATAGCAGAAAAGATCAAGAAGGGACGGGAGATATTGAAGAAGGAAGGGATCTCGAGTGTGTCGCGCTCTGAAACAGAGGTGGAGACGGAACCTACGCTTCTTCTGGAAAAAGTGATCGAGCTTGCGCGGCAGAAACGACCGGAAATAGGGCTCGATTTGCTGCAAGTGTTTGCAGAACAGCTTCCGCAAAGCGCTTACAAAGAAACGCTGGCCGGCATGCTTTCTTCCGCCTGCGGCGATCAGGAAGGGGCTCTGGTGGCGCTCCGCAAGGCGGTACAGCTCGCCCCGACTCCGCGACCGAATCCGTTTCTGGCAAGGTCAGCGCTCGCGGCCGGACATCCGGAAGAAGCATGGGAAGCCATGAAGCGCTACAAGCGTGCGGCACCCTATTTATCATACGATGTTCGTAGTACGTACGGTATTGCGCTCTATCAGCTGAACCGCAACGAAGAGGCGCTTCTCGAATTCGATACGGTTCTTCGCCAGAATCCACGATACTCCGAAGCCTATCTTTACCGCGGCAAGATCTGGAAGAAACTGGGCCGTTTCGCTGAAGCGGAAAAAGATTGGAAGATGGCCATCGAAGTCAGCTGGAACCATGTCGCCGCATACCGTGAACTCGCTTCTCTGTTTGAAACGCATGGACAGCCGGCAGACGCCCTGCCGTATTTACGGCAGCTCCTGCGTTTCGAACCGCAAAATTATGAAGCAATGCTGCAACTGGCGATGCTTCATCAGAAGGCCGGCAATCAAGCGGAAGCGCGAAAACTCTCCCAGCAGGTGATCCTCTATTCCGATAGTGAAGAGCTGAAATCACGCGCGAAACAGATAATAAGCAGTTTTTAACGCAGAGACGCAGAGACGCAGAGACGGAGAGATTAAGAAAAACCTTATTCATTTTTTTCTCTGCGCCCCTGCGTCTCTGCGTTAAATTTTACGCTTCTTTGATGGTTTGGACCATGCGGCGCAAAGCGTGTTTCTGCGAGATGGTGAGCTCCCACTGGACCGCGATTGCGTGTTTTCCAAGACCCAGATCTTCATGCCGGATCACAGTTCCTGTGCCGACAATCTCAGCCTGTCCGGGTGAGGAAACTCGAACGATTACAGATTCACCGGGATCCAGAATTTTATTGGTCTGAATCAGGATCCCCGTTTCACTCACATTCACCGAGGTGCCGGAAAATACATCTCCGTTCTGGCGCACTTCCATCTCAACGTTGATCTCCACCCGCGGAGATGACCTTCTTTCTTCATCCATATTCTGTAGGTCCACTACCCATTAATGTATGAGTTTGGGAACTAAGTCAAGGCGAATCCTCCACCCCCTCTGTAAGAGTTAAGGGAGGTCGAAAATGAATCCGCTGCAATACAAGGCTGGGTGCTTCCTCTTCTGATCTTGAATGATAGATGCGCATCTCCAGCTTATTTACTTCGAGACGATAATCACGCCATCGAACCGGAAGTTCTACCTGTCTACCATCCGATAAAATCTTTCGGGAACGCAAAAGTTTGCCGTTCCAGACAAAATCAATCCGTATATCTTTCTCTTTTTCCGCTGGAAGAAAATCCAGTTCAACAACAATTCTCGGTTTATCTTTCAAGAACAAGGGCACATAAAGCGTGCTCACCGCGCCATTCGTTTTTCTAACTCCGTTTTCCAGAATCCAACCTTCACCAAAGAGTGGACTTTCCGCATTGAAAATTTCTTCACCGGCGCGCCGCTGAAAATAAAACACGTCTTCTCCGATGAAAAATTCCGTTAACGGACCGTAGACTGGCGTCCCGTAGCGGAGTCTATAGGCAGCCTGAACGGGAAACTGAAGACCGTACACAACCGGTTGAAAGATCGAGTAAGGTCCCTGCAGCACATCTGAAAAACGATCAGCGTGCTCGGCTTCCATGGCGCCCGCTACCGTTGACGAAACGAGAAATGAATTTAAGAAAACAAGTCCCAGCAAGAAAATCAGCAAGATGAGTCGACCGTACTTTTTCAAGGAAATGAATAACGCCGCGACACCCAAAGCAAAAATGGAAACCAGTGGCACAAAGCGACGTGAACCCACTGTGGCTGCCCCCCACCAGTCGACCTGCGCAGAATTAATCCAGGTGGTTGCAAGCACCACCGCCAGCAGCAACCATGCCCACAAGCGGTTTCTCTTGATAAGAACAAACAGCCCGGTTACTGAGAGCGCCACAACGGGAGACCAGGGAAATAAACCCTTGCGCGCCGAAAACAGTGTTTCCAAAACGAAAGGTTTCTTCCAGTAAGGAAGGAAAGTTGTGCCGCTACTGAAAAACCATTCACCGTTCAAAACGCGCCAAACAATTACTTGCGGCAAAAACCCGATCAAGCTTCCCGCTATGAAAACTCCAAACAGTTGCAGAAATTGCGATCTTTTCTTTTCATCAGGAAGGGAAAAATAAAGGACCGCAACGGGAACTGCTCCCAGAACAACATTATGCAAACGGACCATTGTCAGCGTTCCAAAAAGGATTCCCAGCGCAAACCATCTGAGTCTGGAATGTCTTCGCTCGCTTGTGAATGCAAGGAACAGAAACAACGCTATGAGCGCAAACGCGAGCGGTTCTGATATGAGAGGGAAGGTAGAAAAGTAATAATAGAGATAAGGAGTTGTGAAAAGAATGGTAGCAGTTGCACCGAAGGAAACCAGTTTTGAAAAAAAACCATTACAGAATCTGTAAGTAAAATAAAGACCTGCACAAACGTAAAAAAGGTGTCCGATCAGGATCGTATGAGTGTAAGGCCGGCTGTAACCATTCATCGGCAAATCAAAGAGATTCGCCAGTAAATGACCCCCAACAAAAAAGGGTGTCCAGTAGAGTGATAGACCTGCAGGATAGATATTCGCGGAATATCCGGCCGGGGTTCTTACCGCCAGCGCGCCGGCATCAAGGTGCCTCTCCAACTTGGAAAGCTCATACTGATTCGACAGTTCTAGATCGCCATCGATGAAAATGGAAGCGGCGTAGGAATAGTAATAAGCATCATCCACTCCAAATTGATAATCCGAGCTTCGAGATACGCGAAAGGACGCAAATAGAAACAGAATCAAGAAAGGCAATACTTCCAGTAATCGGGACCGCTTGTAATGGTGCCAGTCCCAAAACCCTTTGAACAGAGCCAGAGTCAAAGAGAAGTAGAGGAACCTCCGGGGCGCAAAGAAGAAGGGATTTCCCGGAATGATTATAGTGACCATGAAAGCAAGAATCACGATCCAGAGCAGCACAACCAGAGCTTTTGCTGCTCGGTCCGCAGTGGCTGGTTTCATAAAAAAGTAATGAGTAATGAGCAACGAGTAATAAGGCCCTCGGAAGAGAACTCATTGCTCATTGCTCTTGACTCTGGCACTTCATCACATTACTTGCATTTCTGGTTCGATTCAACGAAAGTCGCTATAATTAGGAAAATTGGAGGTGCCGGGTGAAGTGGACACTCTATCTACCACTGCTTGTTTTAGGTTCATTTTTGATGGCTGCCGGCAAGCCGGAACAACAGGTTGTTTATAAAGACAGAAACCCGGAACTGGGAATTGTTTATCGCCCCATCAATTGGGATCGCCAGCAATGGGATGAAGTATTTCGGGATCCTGCGCCTCCTGCGTCATGGGCAATTATGCCAATCGGCCGCGAAAGTTGCTCAGCACTTACTTCCTGGTGGTTGGCTGGCGTAAGAAACAAGGGTCTGCGTCCTGCAGTTTTGCTGGATCCTTTCCTCACGAAACAGGAAATCGAAAAAACGATTGATTGCTCCGTCCCTCTCGGTATCCGTCGCGTTGTTCTGGATGAATACGTCTCCTATCATTCGAAGAACCTGAAACGCAATTTGTGCACTGTTATTTCAGAAGCGCGCGACATTTACCAGAACGCCAAACGCAAGTACCCGAGCCTCCAAGTCGACATTGATGACAACTGGCATACATGGATGGTGGATCTAAGCCGTGGTCAGGCCGGCAGCTCATGCGGCTCTTATCCTTATTTTCAGTATGACCAAACCGGCATCAGCGTACTCTCGAAATATGGCAATCCCGCAACCGGTACCTGTGGCCGGCCTACCGCTGATGAAATGCGTGAGCAACTCATCGACTCAAAACAGACCGTTCGCGATTTTTCGAAATCCGGAAAAATTTTTGTCTGGCAATTAAATCAATACTGGTACCCCGGCACATCGGATGTCCTTCAAGTTCTCCGGGAAACGAAGACGCTTTATGGTTTCAATCGCTTCTTATTGTTTGGCCCAACAACAAACAATGATGAAACGGGGAATTGGGGTTACAAAAGTTCTGCTACCCGAGAGGGATGCGTTTCCTCCGGCTATCACTGGTACTTACCTGCCCGCGACTATTTAATCAGGATGACGGAAGGCGCGAAATCCAGGATGAAACTCACTCTCCCAACGGTAGCAACTCGCGGCTCCCTGATAGCGCTGGACGGCAAAATTGTTTCCAGTGGAAGCGGCGTTTCCGGAAAAGGCATAGAACTGCGCATCACGCCGCCTTCAGATTCTTTGCAACGATTCGAACGAGAATTGATAGCGCCGCCGAAAGCTCGTCTTGCCTTACTGGGAGTGCGCGTAAATCTGCAGTTGCCCCACAAAGTGATAGGCCCTGCAACATTTCAGCTTGAACGTGTTCAGTTTTCGCGAACCGGCAGTTCCAATAATCTTGTCTTTAATTCTGAATTTGATAATGGATTAAATGATTGGCTGATCATCGGCACAGCGCCGGTAACACATGGTAGCAATGGCTCCGAGAATTACCTGCAAGGCTCCGCATCGGCGAATCAGTCGATTTCCGTTACATCAATTCCGGTTTTCGTATCACCGAAACGAGCCTACACAGTGCGTTTTGATGCCCGAATTTTACAAGAGGCGCGAAACAATGGTTATTTTTTTGTGAGCTGGTACACAACAAAAGAGGTCTATCGAGACCGTATTTTCATGAATTTTCCCAGTGCGAGAACCGTGGCCAAGACCAATTCCTCGTCCAGAGGACGCTTCGCGTTCCAATGGCAACCTTCCGATCCGGGTTTCTATACCGTAGCAGCATTCTTTCCCGGATCTCCTTCCTTCCAACCGGTGCTTAAAAAGAGGCGAATCGAGATTCAATAAAGTTAAATCATTTCTTTTTTAACAGGTATAAGTCCTGAAAGGGATTACCTCTAGCTCCTTTTTCAATAAAGTCGACAAGAATCAGGTCCTTTATCATCTTATGAACCACGTAATCATATGGATGGTATGACGCTAGTTGATTTGTCCCAGGAGGTCCGTAACTTCTGGTTACCATTTCCCCGGCAAGAAAGCACGCTTGTTCAGATGCATCAAGCTGTTCCAGATAATGTTGCCCGTGCGTTGTTAAAAGCAAATATCCACCCGGCTTTATTACCCTTGCCAATTCGGCCATCCAGAGATTTTGAAGATCCTCTGTGAGATGTGTAAAAACGGAAGAGCATATGTGAAGGAGAAAGTCGCGCCCGGAAAGTTCAAAGGAGGATGTAAAGCATTGTTTTCGAATCGTCCAAAAGTCAAACTTGACTGGCACCATCGAATCAAATTCCTGTTGTAATCAGTACCGTAAATCGCTGTGTTTTTTAAATCACGCCAGTATCTCGTCACTCTTCCGCATCCGCAACCAAAGTCCAATAAACAATCGAAATCCTTTATAGACAAATTATTTTCTAATAGGGTTTCACATATGCTATCGGCAGCGGCGCGCCCGCTGCTGAAGAAGAAGCTAACGTCGGCCTTACCTGTCACCAAAGCGATAAGAAGCAGCGGAGGAATCGGAAGATTGTCAGGCGCTCCACGGACGTAATAACGAATATTTTCTCGAGCGAAGCGAAGTGAACGTATAAGGGTGTAAATTTGACGGACAGGTTCTAAAATTCCTAGTATAGCAAATAACTTCTTGAGAAAACTTTTCAAGGGCGTCATTTCTGAGATTGCTTTGACATTTCAGTTATAGTATTTTAACTGGTCACTAGTCACTGGCCACTGGTCACTTACATACAAATATGCTTGAATGGATCTGGTTGATTCCTGTCTTACCGGCAATCGGCGCTTTCATCAACGGTATTTTGGGCCAGAGATTTCCGAAAACTCTGATCCATTGGATTGCGTGCGGAACGGTCGGACTTTCCTTCCTCTTATCTGTCTTATGCGTTGCGGAATTATCAGGACTGGAACCGAAGGTTTTTGAGACAACGGTTTACAACTGGATTCCCGGCGGATCGGTAGAAAAAACACTTGGACCCGGCGCAGGGGAACAGGCGGAACTGAATATCCCTCTCGGTTTTTTACTGGATCCACTTTCAGCCGTGATGATCCTGATTGTCGCGGGCGTCGGTTTTCTCATCCATATTTATTCGATCGGATACATGTGGCATGAAGATGGTTACTACCGCTTCTTCACGTATATGAATCTCTTCATGTTCTCGATGCTTCTGCTGGTTTTGGGAAGTTCTTTTCTGACGATGTTTGTGGGATGGGAAGGAGTTGGGCTCTGTTCTTATTTGCTTATAGGGTTCTATTACAAACGGCAATCGGCTGCCGATGCAGGCAAGAAAGCGTTCATTGTAAACAGGATTGGCGATTTCGGATTCATTCTCGGTGTGCTAGCCATCTTCTCGGTTTTCGGAACACTCGAGTTCACAAAAGTGATGTCGGCAGCGCCTCAGGTGTTTCGGCCGGGTGATGCGCTTGTGATGCTGATCACTCTCGCTCTCTTTGTGGGCGCGACGGGCAAGTCCGCTCAGATCCCGCTGTATACATGGTTGCCGGATGCGATGGAAGGTCCGACTCCTGTCAGCGCGCTAATCCATGCGGCAACGATGGTTACCGCCGGCGTTTACATGATTGCGCGATGCAATGCGCTCTTTTCTCTGGCGCCCGACACTCTCCTGATCGTTGCAACAATCGGCGCCGTCACGGCTATTTTTGCGGCATCCATCGGTCTGGTGCAAAGAGACATCAAACGTGTACTCGCTTACTCCACTGTCAGCCAGTTGGGATACATGTTCCTTGCAATGGGCGTGGGCGCGTACGCCGTTGGAATTTTTCATCTCACCACGCATGCATTCTTCAAAGCTCTGTTGTTCCTCGGTTCCGGAAGCGTAATCCACGCGATGAGCGGTGAACAGGACCTGCTCAAGATGGGAGACCTTCGAAAAAGGATCCCGACCACTTTTAAAACAATGCTGGTTGGCACTATTGCAATTGCGGGAATTCCTCCGCTTGCCGGCTTCTTCAGCAAAGACGAAATCCTGTGGCAAGCGTTTTCAAGCGAACATGGAAGCAAAGTTTTCTGGATCCTTGGAACTGTCGCGGCGGCGATGACCGCTTTCTACATGTTCCGTCTTTTGTATCTCGCTTTTTATGGAAAACCGCGAATGGATCACCATACGATGGAACACATTCATGAATCGCCCCGTTCCATGACCATTCCGCTGATTATCCTTGCGGCGCTTTCGATCGTCGGTGGATGGATGGGAATTCCAAAAGTTCTGCACATCCCGAGCATGCCGGTGGATTTCTATCACTGGCTCGAACCGGTTACCGGATCGATTCACGCAGAGGGGACAGAAGTTTCGCACGGTCTTGAAATTGCATTGATGGCAGGCTCTGTTGTGGTGGCGCTGGCCGGCATCGGGCTCGCATACATGATGTATCTGCGGAGGCCTGAAGTGGCTGAGAAGATGGCTGCTACTTATCCTGGCCTGCACAGATTGCTTTTCAGAAAATACTACGTGGATGAAATCTACAATGCAGTGATCATTCAGCCGATGAAGACACTTTGTCTATTCTTCGCAGCTTTTGACTTGAAGGTGATTGACGGAATCGTAAATGGCAGCGCGTGGGCCACGCTGCGGACTTCCATCGCGTCCATCTGGTTCGATATTAATTTTGTCGATCTTGCTGTCAATCTTGTCGGCGCGATTGTGCGGTACTTCGGTGGTCTCGTTAGAAAAATGCAGACAGGTGTTGTCCAAAACTACGGCCTGATCAGTCTTTATGGATTCTTCGTTCTGCTTGCTGTGTATATGTTCTTTTATGCGAAATAGGAGTTTCTATGCCTGAAACCTACGGGTTTAGCAACGTTTTTAATTTTCCGATTCTTTCGGTGATCCTGTACATTCCGATGGTCGCCGCTCTTTACCTGATCTTTTTTGTCTCCAAGGAAAAGACGAACTTCATCCGCTGGTTCGCCAATATTGTGGCTTTCATCGACATGATCCTGTCCCTGGTTTTAATTCCCTATTTCGACTCCAGCAAGCTCACCATGCAGTTTTATGAACGGTTCCAGTGGATCCCTTCTCTTGGCGTCCAATATTTTCTGGGACTGGATGGAATCAGCTTACTGCTCACCTTGCTGACAACCATTCTTGGATTCATCGCAATCCTTTCCTCCTGGAACTCAATTCAAACGCGCGTGAAGGAGTATTACGCGTTCATGTTGATTCTACAGACCGGCATGATGGGCGTATTCATGGCGCTCGACTTCATCCTCTTTTACATCTTCTGGGAAGTCATGCTCGTTCCGATGTATTTCTTGATCGGCGTCTGGGGCGGACCCCGGAAACTTTATGCCGCGATCAAATTCTTTTTGTACACATTCCTGGGTTCCGTTTTGATGCTCCTTGGAATCCTGACGCTTTATTTTTACAACCACAGCGTGACGGGTGTATATACGTTTGATGTGCTGAAATTGATGGAAGTCGGGCTCCCGCGCGACATTCAATACTGGACCTTCCTTGCATTCTTCATTGGATTTGCAGTGAAAGTGCCGATGTTTCCGTTCCACACATGGTTGCCGGACGCTCACGTGGAGGCTCCAACCGCAGGTTCCGTGATTCTGGCAGGCGTTTTGTTGAAGATGGGAACCTATGGTTTCGTGCGTTTCTCATTGCCCTTTTTCCCGGATGCCACACACGAGCTGCTCCCCTGGATGATCGGTCTTTCGTTGATCGGAATCATCTACGGCGCGCTGGTTGCGATGATGCAGCCGGATATGAAGAAACTGATTGCTTATTCAAGCGTCAGTCACCTTGGTTTTTGCATGCTGGGAGTTTTCTGCTTGAACGAGCCTGGTCTCAATGGCGCAATGATCGTGATGATCAGTCATGGATTGAGCACAGGGGCGCTCTTCTTGATTGTGGGCCAGATTTATGAACGCCGGCACACTCGAATGATCAAAGACTTCGGCGGCTTATCGACTCCGATGCCCTCTTATGCGGCAATGTATGGAATCATTACCATGGCTTCGCTGGGACTTCCGGGATTGAGCGGATTTATTGGTGAATTTCTTGTATTGCAGGGCGCGTGGCTGAATCATGATTATCAGTGGGCTGCCTTTTTTGCGGCTTCCGGAATGGTGCTCGGCGCCGCGTATATGTTGTGGCTTTACCAGCGCGTGATGTTCGGAAAGGCGGAAGGCGAAAATGCAGCGTTGCCGGATTTGTCGTGGCGCGAGAAATGGACTTTGATTCCATTGATCGTTTTCACCTTCTGGATCGGTATTTACCCGGCGCCCTTCTTGAAGATGATGGAAAAACCGGTCAAATTCATTGTTAGTTCGGTATCGATCGAGACTGAAATGTTTCACGCTCAGAAATAGTTTTTTTTGTAATTTGTTATTTGTAATTTGGTCATTCTCTTAAGCGATGTGGGATTTCCGGTGGATCAGGCAATATTCAGATTATTTGTATCTGGGTTTGCTTTTTCCGTCCGCGATTGCCGTAGGGACACTCATGGGATATTATGCTGACCGCTGGCTCCATACAGACCCGTGGGGTAAACTACTCGGTTTTGTGTTTGGAGTTTTCGCGGGTGCACTGAATTTTTATCGCGATTATCAACGCATAACAAAAAAGAAAGATGAATCCGGCAAAAGTTAAAAAGATCTTTGTTTTGATACCGACCTTCGCGCTGGCAATTTTGCTGGTTCAGCAGAATTACAGTTGGATCTTCGGGATGCTGATCGGATTCACGGTAGCGTTGACCTCGTGTGAAATGATCCAGAAAGCCGTGAACAACAGTTTTGTTAGAAAGACCACCCGGACCGCAAAATTTTTCCTGGTAGGATTTCTTTTTCGGTTCGTATTTCTTGGCGGATTTCTATTTCTAGCGATCATTTATTTCAAAGTAAATGTGATTGCGCTCACAGTAAGTTTTACTCTTGTGCAGTTGATTTATCCCTTTTACTTGGTTCAAGCCCAGCAGAACCGGAAGCAAAATGTTTGAACATAAGCTCGGATATGTTGAGTGGTTGACAGCGCGTTTTTACGCGGTGATCGACAACATGGGATTTCATCTGGCGCATAAGCCGATGGATCACGTCTGGATGTCGCTCTTCATCTTTCTGTTTTTTGTTTTCTTCTTTGGCTACTGGAAAAGGAAATTTGGCGTTTATCCTTCTTTTATGCAGCAGACCCTGGAAGTCTATTACCGGTTCGTTCAAAACATCGTAAAGGATATGATCGGTCCCGGTTGGGAACGTTATTTTCCCCTGATCGGAACTCTGGGTCTTTTCATTCTTTTCAGCAACCTGCTCGGCTTGATTCCGATTTTCAAGTCGCCTACCAGCAGCCTGAACGTAACGTTCGCTTGCGCAATTACCGTGTTTGTCTACTATCACGCGCAGGGAATCCGTCAGCAGGGGTTGTTCAAGTATTTGAAGCATTTTGCGGGTCCCGTCTGGTGGCTTGCCTGGCTTTTCATACCTGTGGAACTCATCGGACATTTCTCGCGTCCGCTTTCTTTATCTGTTCGATTATTCGGTAACATCTTCGGCGAAGATACGATTATCTTGATCCTTTTTATGCTCGTTCCTTTCTTTGTTCCTTTGCCGTTGATGTGTCTTGCAATTTTCACGAGTTTAGTTCAAACTCTGGTGTTCATTATGCTTTCTTCTGTGTATATTGCAGGCGCAGTGGCTCACGAAGAAAGCCATGGGGAGCATACGGCGGGCCACGCGGCTCCGGCATCTGCTCACTGATTCAATCTGAAATCTAACATCTGAAATCTTAAATCTCTTTAGGGGGTACTGAAGTGGCAAAGAAAATTGTGTTCCTGTTCTTCCTGGTCGGTTTCGTCGCAATGGTCCAGCCGGTAATGGCTCAGGATACGGCAGGCGGAGCAGGCCAAACCAATCAGTGGATTGCCATCGCATGTGCTTTCGGTCTGGGATTTGCTTCCGCCTTTTGTGGAATTGCGCAAAGTATCGCTTTTCGCGCAGCCGCCGATGCAATTGGCCGGAATCCGGGCACCGCTGATACGATTCGCGGTATGCTCATCCTTGGCCTTGCATTCATCGAATCGCTGGCTATCTACGTTCTCTTGATCGCTTTCATGCTTTACTTCAAGTGGGCATAATTACATCCGGGGCGGTCCGTTTCTAAAACGGACCGTCTTTTTCTCCCTTCCTGTTCACTTTTGCACCTCTAATTCCCACAATCGAACATTGTCCTACCCGGCTCCGTCTATTACCTTTGGCACCGTGCTTGCAAAGTAGCGCGGGCGTCACGCCTGCGCGCAGACGAGACGTCCGCGCTACTTTGTTAAAGGAGAGGACGAATGAAAGCTCTGTTCAGGGAATTAGTGGTAACCTTCCGGTTTTTGTTCCGCAGTGGTGGAAGCACGCTGGTTGCTATTTTGATCCTCACATTGGGGTTAGCCGTAACCATCTTCATGTTCTCAGCGATTAACGCTTACATCCTGAAACCGCTGCCTTTTCCTGAATCAGAGCGACTGGTGCATTTGGAACACAGCACACCGGAGGATGACAGCGTTGAGGTCAACATGCACGATTTTCTTGATTGGCGAGCCACTCAAAAAAGCTTCGATAGTCTTGCAGGGTTCTATCAGGGCACGATCAATCTCAGTGGACAGACTCGCGCGGAACGTTTTGACGGCGCCTTCTTCACACACAATGTTTTGTCAGAACTCAGGGTGAAACCTTATCTCGGACGATTGTTCTTGCCTGGAGAGGATCAACCGGGCGCACCTGCTGTTGTCATTCTAGGGTTCGATTTGTGGCGGAATCGATATCAGGGAGATCAGAAAATAATCGGGAAAACGATACGCGTGAACGCAAAAGAAGCGGTTGTTGTGGGAATCATGCCGCCCGGTTTCCAGTTTCCTGTTCGGGAAGATGTCTGGGTTCCGCTTACACTAGATTTAAAAGACCTCAAACGTGGCCAGGGACCGAGCATGGAAATATTTGGAAGGTTACGCACGGGCGTGACACTTTCAGAAGCCAGAGCTGAATTTCGGACAATTTCAAGCAGGCTGGCAAAAGAATATCCTGCGACAAATAAAGAGCTGATGGCGGTACTCAAACCCTATGCGCATGAATACGTGGGCGATGAAACAAGAACCGTGATTTATACGATGTTTGCCGCGGTTCTGCTGGTATTGTTGATCGCGTGCGCGAATGTCGCCAATTTGACAGTGGTCAGAATGATCGGACGTTCCCGCGAGTTCGCGATTCGCACCGCTCTGGGAGCCGGGAGATGGCGACTCGTTCTGCAGGTCTTCACCGAATGCCTGGTGATCAGCATGGTGGCAGGAGTGATCGCAGTATTTCTCGCAGACTACGGAACGCGGATCACTTTTGAAACACTGAGAGCCAATCCCGATATGGCTCCACCTTTCTGGATCAACGAAGAAATAGACTGGCGAATCATCTCTTTTTCGGTGCTCATCGCATTTGTTTCCGCAATCCTTGCCGGTTTGCTTCCTGCATTGCGCGCCTCGCGAACCGATTTGAATACTCAGCTGCATCAAGGTGGATGGGGAATGGCTCAACCACTCGGGCGAACCAGCCGCTCTCTGGTGATCGCGCAAATCGCTTTCTCCTGCGTGCTGCTGATCCTCGCAGGATTAATGACAAGAAGCGTTTTGCACCTGGATCATGTCAAAGTTGGCGCAAATGTGAGCAACTTGTTAACCGGACGCATCGGCTTATTTGAATCAAAATATCCGGACGCAGATTCGCAAGTCCGTTTTTACGATGCGCTTGTGGTAAAGCTTTCAGCGCTGCCAAACACCAAAGGAGCAACACTTTCTACAAGCTTGCCCGGCACATTTACCGGTTTTGATTTCTTTTCAACGGACAAAATGAAGGGAGATGAATCCAGAAAGCCGATCGCCTGGCAGATTGTGATTGCGCCTAATTATTTTCAAGTTTTGGAAATCCCTGTCTTCAAGGGACGTTCTTTCGATTCGCGAGATCATAAGGACGGGCAGAAAGTTGCGATTGTGAATCAGATGCTGGTAGACAAATTCTGGCAGGGAGAGAATCCAATCGGAAGAAGGCTCCGTCTCGGTCAGAACCAGGATCAGGGAGAATGGCTCACCGTTGTGGGAGTAACTCCCAATGTTTTGCAGAATGAATTGGAGGAAGAGTTGATGCCGGCGGTTTACTTGCCGATAGCGCAGACTGAGGCGCGTTTCATCAGTCTCATCGTTCGGACGCAAGGGGATCCGATGCATCTATCGGACAGTTTGCGCAAGACCGTAGAAGAACTCGATCCTGATCTGCCGGTTTACTGGCTGCGACCCCTGGAAGAGTGGATCCGGCTCAATCGTTTTGACAGCACCTTCATGGCCACTCTGTTCGGAATCTTTGCGATCGTTGCCATCGCGCTGGCAGCAGCCGGACAGTATTCTGTGCTCGCATACACGGTCGGCCAACGCACGAAAGAAATCGGTGTTCGTCGCGCCCTCGGTGCTCTCGATCAAACCATTTTGAAGCTCTTCTTGAATCAGGGTCTCAGGCAATTCCTGATTGCTCTTCTCATCGGTTTGCCCATCGCAATGGGTTTTGCGCGCCTGCTGGCAAATCAGTTCGTCGGCGTAAGCTCGTTTGATCCCACCACTCTTGTGGTAGTTCCTATGGCTCTGCTCCTGGTGACTGTCGTCGCAGCGATCTTTCCCGCCCGGCGCGCCCTCCGCGTCGATCCCGCCGTTGCGCTCCGAGCCGAGTAAAACGAAGTAGCGCGGGCGTCACGCCCGCGAGATTTGGGCGCCGACGAAACGTCGCTGCTACTTTACTGAGCAGGCGTCTCATAATTGACTTGATAATCCCGGGAAACCGTTACAATCCATTGTTCTATGGTTCCTGATTTGAGCCTGTGCGTATAAAAAACGATTTGAACGCCACCATTTGATTCCTGAATAGAGGGAAGAGCTACGGGAACTCCGTAGCGTTTTAACGTTTTATTTCGCAAAAGACTGTCGCTGAGCAATGGCTCACTATCCCCCATTTTTACGTGAAGCATCCGAAACAAAATCACAAACTGATCTGCATTGAGATTTCTTTTGTGAAGAAAGTTTTCCATCTTTAGAAGACGAGCAAAGCTGTCCGATTCAGCGGAAGAAAAGAATTCATTTTCAAGCAGGATGCAATATTCGTAGATGTGGCCATGACTTCCTTTTTTTTCTGCGTAAAAAATGGAGTATCGTTCGGGCAATAAGGGGATTGGACTTTCTTCGACAAACAACTCCTGTTCTGAAATCGAAAGGGAGGACGTTAGATGTTGTAGAACTTTTTTCGTGGTACTGTCCTGTGAATTCATTTCCCGCGCCCTTAATGATTATCGATATTACCTTGCCTGTTTAAGTAATCTGAGTTTTGCCCACCAGGCGCCTGAGCCAGCATCAAACGCAATTCTTCAGGGCTTGTGATGACCGGCGGATCCTGTGCGAGTCGGTCTCGTACCGTTTGAACAACTGCCCGGAGATTGGGATCATTCCGGTAAAGTCTTCGCAAGTGGTCATAGCCGGATCCACCGGGTGGATCCAGTACCAAATTGTCCAGGACATCACGCATCTGAGCCGCATCGGGTGGATTTCCATCTACGGCCGTATCGCCTACGAACCAGGCTCGATATTCATCCAGAAATCTGTCCCGGGTGCCGGATGCTGTATTTCCATTTAAAACATGATTGACTTCATGTGTGGCGGTATCCACGATTTCATTTCTGTCTCCAAGACGTTCGAAATTAAAGTACGCCGTGTTATTGTCCATGAAACCATCCGATCGATCGTTATGTCTGTGTCCGATTCCCATCGGCACTGTGCCATTCACAAGGTGATTCAATGTATTTCTAGCCGCTGCATTATTTGGATTCAAAACTGAATGAGCGGAAAGTTCAAAGATGATGTTTTGAGCTTGAACCCGATCATCTGGATTCATCCCCCGATAGCTTTCTGTTTGTGCAAACCGGATCAGATTCTCGCCAATTTGCCTGCGATGTTCAAAATTCAGTCCTTCCTCTTGAATGCCGACATACCCAATAATACCGGTCCGCGTATCTTGATCTAATCCGTGAAAATCGAGATGTTCCGTTAATTCTGTAAAGTTCCGTTCAAGGCTGGGGTCCCACCCCATGTGATTGAGCATTTGCTCACGATCACTTTCTGTCAGTAAATCGTATCCAGGATTGGAAACTAATCTTGCTGCGCTGCCCGGAAGCTCCTGAAAAAACCGGTCGGGGCATCCCTGAAAATCGCCATTTCGTTCCATGCGTGTGTAGAATTCCAGAATTTCGGTTCTTCGTTCAGAATTTAAATTTCTAAATTCCTCACTCATGCCAAATCCCTGATAAAGCTGTGAGAGCTCCCGGCTTCCGGGTCTTTCTCCCATAGCACGCAGCATCAGATTCTGTTCGGATACCGGGCTGCCGTGGAATCCGGGTGTTGTGACCACATCGATGATATTGCCAACAGCTTGAGGATCTGTCTGATGCCTTTCAATAAGCCTGTGAATTTGATTGTCGGTTTCCGAATCAAAATGAATGAATCTGGGATCGTGTCGTGCTCGTGCCACGAGCCTGGCGGTTTCTATTCTGTTGGATTGATCCGTTGGAGCAGCGGGACCCGACGTCATCTCACGGTTCATGCGTTCCAGGAACCCCTGTCCAGGTTCCGCTCGAAGGCTCATATCCGAAACAGCCATCCCAACCAGTTCCCGGTGAGTTGTGTTGCGAACCAGCTCAGTGGCCAATCTTTGCCTTTCTTCAGGATTGAATCTATTGAAAACCTGATCGACCGTTTCATTTGCCCGATCAGGATCCGCTCTTCTGAGCTCCGCAAGCTCTCTTCCGAGGTTCGCTGCATCTTGTGAATTGAGATGTCTGGCGGGACCAATATATTCATACTCGGTTCCACCGGAAGCTGTTTGGCGAGGGACCAACATTTGACCGGTAAACGGGCGCGACGGATGACTCTGTTGATCGGTACTCTCCAATCCCGCAGTCTCCCCTCCACCTTTCGCCAGAAGGCTTCTTAGCTGTGCCTCTCTTGCTCGACCATCGAAGTTTTTCTCCACAATCCTCGCTTGTGCCTCTCTTGCTGAAGCTCGCACCGGAGGAGATTCTGTTTGTGACGCCGATGGACTGTTTTTGGTAGAGTCCGGATGTGAGGACTCCGAAGTTTGCTCTACCGCTGGTTGAGGATTAATCGGGCTTGAGCCAGATTTTCCGACTTTACCCATTGGATTCCTTCCTCAATTTCTGATACCGCTCTCTGGAGCGTCGCAAGGATAATTGTCGGCAAAAGAACAAATATGTTGCTTGCTATTATCTAGTTTAGGACGGCGGACGGAAGTGTGCAAATGAGAGTGCCAGAATATTATTTTAATAATTAATAAAATTCAAAATAATATATTGCATTATTTTCCAATTCAAATTATTATATTGCATTTGAAACTGGACCCTGTTGATTTAAAGATTTTGAGCATCCTCCAACGGGAGGGCAGGATCACGAATTTCCGGCTCGCGAAAAGAATTGGCCTGACTCCAGCGCCGACGTTGATGCGGGTGAAAAAGCTGGAAGAAGCCGGTTACATCAAGCGTTTTGTGGCGCTGCTGGATACTGTAAAGCTCGGATTGCCCGTAACTGCATTTGTACATGTGATTCTGGAAGCGCACAACCGGAAAACGACGCTTGATTTCATGCAGGCCATCCAGAAATTTCCGGAGGTGCTCGAATGCCACCATATTGCCGGTGATGAGGATTTTTTGTTGAAAGTGGTTGCAGCAAGTCCGGGAGAATATGAGAACTTTGTTTTGGGAAAACTCACAAAAGTAGGTGGAATTGAGAAAGTGAAAACCACCTTTGTGTTGTCTTCCTCAAAACTGGAAACAGCGATCCCAGTTTTAAAACGCCAGGACGCCAAGACGCCAAGTTAAAACGAAATAATATTTTCTTGGCTTACTCGGCGACTTGGCGGTTAGAAACTAAAAGGAGGGATAGATAAATGAAATTCTTAACAGCTTTAGATTTTGATTTTGCATTTGTTGCATTCTCTTCCCTCTTTTCTATCATCAATCCGATTTCAACCGCTCCGATTTTCGTTTCGATGACGGAAGGAGGAATCGACAGAAAAAGGACGGCCTGGCGCACCTCGATCTCTGCCGGCATCACCCTGGCGCTTTTTGCGGCCATGGGAGGGGCGATCTTCGCATTTTTCGGGATCACTGTGCCGGCTTTTCAAATTGCTGGTGGTATTCTCTTCACGCTGATGTCCGTGCAAACCCTGATGGACGGAAAACCCGAAGTGCCGGAAGATACTGAGGGCGCTGATCCTTCGATTGTGCCGCTGGGAATTCCCATGATTGCAGGGCCGGGAGCGATCTCGACTGTGATGGTTCTTGTGGGACAGGCGCAGAGTGGTTTCCGTTTGTTTGCTCTCGCAACGGCAATTCTTTTGAATATCATCCTGACACTCGTGATCCTGTTGGCCTCTCCCTGGATTGTGAGACGACTCGGCCTGACCGGGCAAAAGATCACTGCCAAGATCATGGGATTGATCACACTGGTAATCGGTGTTCAGTTTGTAATCAATGGATCGGTTTCCGTGTTTACGGAAATCCTCAAAGCAGCGCGCAGCTGAGTAAAACCGCCAAGGCGCCAAGCCGCAAAGGAAAAGAGAGAATCAGGTATAGATCTTGGCGCCTTGGCGTCTTGGCGGTTGACTAATGGGGTTTTGCTCCGTTCAATAGATCCAGCGCATGAAACAGGAGCGGCTTGAGCACTTCGACTGAGTGAGCCATGGCTTTTGTGCTGCCTGGCAGATTGATAAGCAGCTTGTTTCCGGCGGTTCCGGCTTCGCCGCGGGAAAGCCAGCTGAGGAATGTTTGCGCAGCCCCCGCCTGGCGAAGAATTTCCGCGATGCCGGGAGCGGGACGCTCGATCACTTCCCGCGTCGCTTCCGGAGTAACGTCCCGAGGGGAAAAACCGGTGCCGCCCGTCGTCATAATGAGATGCAGATCGGGTCTTTGAATACACTTTCGTAGTACGCTCACTATAGTACTATGATCATCGGGGACGATCTCGGTGAATTCGACCTGGATTCCGAAGGATTGCAACGCCTCTATGAGGGCCGGGCCGGAGCGATCCTCACTCTCTTTCCGGTAACAGCTATCGCTGACGGTGATCACCGCGGCGGCGTACTTCATGTGTCCCTTCTCAGGTAGTGTCCGCTCTTTCCCCCTTCCTTTTCCACAAGCTGAATGGATCCGATTTCCAGTCCCTTGTCGATCCCTTTACACATGTCGTACACAACGAGTGCGGCGACCGAAACTGCTGTCAACGCCTCCATTTCGGCGCCTGTTTTCGCATCCACTTTTATTTCCGCGCGGATCCTCACTTCACGGGCTACGAGTTCCACGTTCACTTCAATGCCGGAGATGGGAATGGGATGGCACAACGGGATGAGCTCCGCTGTCTTTTTTGCGGCCTGTATCCCGGCGATTCTGGCAACCTCCAAAACATTTCCTTTGGCTACTTCATTTTTCCGGATTGCTTTCTCAACTGCCGGCGTCAATAGCACTTTCCCTTCCGCCACGGCGCGCCGGGATGTGATCGCCTTTCCCGACACATCGACCATCCTGGTCTTACCTTTTTTGTCCATATGCGTAAACGAATTTGACAAAATTGATCGCTCCTGTAGAATCAACAATTTACTTTATTAAACCACAGAGTAATTCGATCATGGAGAAAACAATTCTCGCTTCTGCTCCGCCTCTAACTCCGATGCAGAAGCTGAAACTCTATATCGA
The DNA here is from genome assembly GCA_022616075.1 of bacterium. Lineage (NCBI taxonomy): Bacteria > bacterium. The sequence continues at coordinate 4,144 of JAKEFK010000181.1, read as the reverse complement.
TTTTGCGCGACCTTTCACATTGATTGCGCCGGCATTCGGAGTCATTTCCGGCGGCATTACTGCATGGGGAGCGAAGCCGATCACGCCTTATCATCCCGAAGTGTTGCTCTCCATATTGATGGGCAGCTTGATGGCGGCATTTTTAAATTCCTTCTCCAACACAATCAACCAGATTTACGATTTGCCGATTGATCGCATCAACAAACCCACGCGTCCGCTTCCATCCGGAAAAATGTCGATTCGTGAAGCCTGGATCGTAACGGTAGTTTACCTCGCGCTTGCGTGGACTCTGGCCTGGTTTGTCACACCGTACGGACATTCGGACGATCATTCGTTTTTCTGGATCGTTTTGATTGCATCGGTAATGACGTACATGTATTCGGCTCCACCATTTCGGACAAAACGTCGTGGCGTTCTTGCCAACATCACGGTGGCAATTCCTCGCGGCATTCTTTTAAAAGTTGCCGGATGGTCTACTGTGAAAGTGATCTGGGGAGCGGAGCCCTGGTACATCGGAACGATTTTCGGACTCTTCTTACTGGGAGCAACCACGACCAAGGATTTTGCGGACATGAAAGGGGATGCGGCGGATGGCTGCCGCACTCTGCCGATTGTGTATGGTCCGAAAAAGGCAGCCTGGATGATCAGTCCATTTTTTGTTTTTCCCTTCATATTGATTCCAATCGGTGTTGCAAAAGGAATTCTCACCGGAAACGCAATGTTCCTTAATGTGCTTGGATTTTTGCTTTCGATTTACGGCATCTACACGGTCTATACAATGGTCCGCAAACCGGAAGAGCTTGCCACAGATGCAAATCACGTTTCCTGGGCTCATATGTATCGAATGATGTTTGTGGGCCAGGCCGGATTTATGCTTGCCTACCTGATCGAGCTCTTTTAACGCGGAGACGTGGAGACGCAGAGAGAAATTAAGCTTTTTTTATTCTTTCTCTGCGTCTCTGCGACTCTGCGTTAGAATTCTACATTCTGGGGTGTACAGTATATTTTGAGGCGGGTGTGGCGCGGCCGAAGGCCCAGCTGCGGATTTTCTTCATTTGATCTTCCATCGTTTTCGAAAGGGGCACGGTGCGGGAAGTATTGCGTGTAATGTCGTCAATGGTGAAAGCGCGACCTTCGTGATACGCTTCGATTCGCGCGGCCACCACGGCCTGTTCGATTTCAGCGCCGTTCCAGCCTTTCGTTGCTGCGGCCAAAAATACCAGGTCAAATTGCACTATGTCGGCTCCATTCCGGCGCAAGTAAATCTCAAAAATCTGTTTTCGTTCTTCATCGTTGGGAAGATCGACAAAGAAGATCTGATCGAAGCGGCCTTTGCGCAAAACTTCCGCAGGGATTGCCTGGATCCTGTTGGCTGTTGCCGCAACGAAAATCAAATGGGGCTTTTCCTGCATCCATGTAAGAAACGTTGCAAATACATAAGGATTCGAACCACGTCCCTGCCCTTCATCCATGCCCAGACTGTTTTCGATTTCATCGATCCAGAGAACCGCAGGAGCGACCGCTTCCACGGTTTTCAAAGCGCGGTGAAAAGACAATTCGGGACTCCCATACATCCCGGAGAAGACCAGGTTCATATCCAACCGGAAGAGGGGAACCTTCCACAACGCTGAAATGGCTTTTGCAGATAGACTCTTCCCGCAGCCACTCATCCCCATCACGAGAATTCCTTTGGGAATTGGCACGCCATCTTCCAGCGCTTTCTTGCTGAATAGTTTTTCGCGTTTGGTCAACCAATCTTTTAGATTGTCCAGGCCACCGATCGTGCTGATGTCATAGTCGGGAGGGATGAATTCCAGAAATCCGCTTTTCTTAACAATCATCTCCTTCTCCGCAAAAATTTCCTTCATGATCTCTACGGAATCGGTTTTTTTTGCTCGAAGGATCCTGTGAACGATATGGCTTAATTCGTTCAAAGTAAGACCTTTCAATCCAAAACACATCTGGCTGACCACAGTATCATCCAGGGTGGATTGCGGATAACTCTGGAGAATTTTTCTGATCTGTTTTGTAATTTCATTTTCATCAGGCAGATCCATGTCGATCAACAGAATTTCTTTGCTCAACGATTCCGGTATGTTGAGCTCCGGCGAAACGATAAACAAAAAACAATCTTTTGCAGGAAGGGAGTAATAGGCATCGCGCAAGGACCTGACGATGGCAGGATCTTTCATGTAAGCGGAAAAATCCTTGAGGACAAAAATTCCTTTTTTCTCGCCGCGTAGGATCGAATTCAGCACTGCAGCCGGATCCATCTTTTCGCCTGAGAATCCGGAAACGCTGCTCCAGATGTGAAATGAATCGTTGTTACCGAAGATCTTGGTGGCGAAGGCTTCGAGAATTTGCAGGGCGCGGTTTTCTTCCCACGTCAACAAATAGATAAGGGGATATTTGCCGAGAACTGCATTTCGAATCTTATCAACCGTCGTCATTTTTTTAACAGAAGATCGCGAAGGACGGAAGATTAATTTAATTTATTTTTCCTTTGCGATCTTCGCGTTCTTCTGTTAAAAAAAGGCCGTGGTTTATTCTAACATGTTATAATTCCAGCCTTATGGCGAATCCGGAGCATTTACGGCTCTTGAATACGCCGACATGGAATCACTGGAGAAAATCGAACACCACAACAACTCCGGATTTTGTCGGCGCAGATCTTTCTGGCATGGATTTGACCCAGAAAGACCTTCACCAAGCGCACTTCTCCAATGCAAACCTTGCCGGAACGAATTTTGATTCCGCAGACCTGAGCGGCTCACTCATGACGGGCGCACAGCTTCAGGGCACGCGCTTCCATAAAGCAAAAATGGAAGGAATCCATCTCGATTATGCGAACCTGAACAACATGGATTTCACCGGCGCCAACTTGAAAAGCGCTGTGTTGAGGTACGCGAATTTGTTAGGCTGCAATCTTTCCGCTTGCAATCTTATGTTTGCGATTTTCGATGGCGCGGTAATGGTGGGCGCCAACATGTCCGTTGCCAATCTCGAACAGGCAAGTTTTCGGGGCAGTAAGCTGCAAAACGTGAATCTCTTTGATGCAAAGCTCAGGCATACTTCGTTTGAAACTGCGGACGCATCGGGCGCAAATTTCATGAAAGCAGACCTGACCAGCGCCGTGCTGAATCAGGCCGTCCTAAAGAAAACTCGCTGGGAAGGAGCTCAGTTCAATCTGACTTCCGCAAAGAGCGCCGATCTTACGGATTCAAACTTCCATCTGGCCGAAATCAAGGATTCCATTTTCGATCACGCCATTCTTACGCGGTGCGATTTCACGAAAGCAAAAGTTTATAAATCGTCTTTTCGCCATGCCCAGATGCAAAGAACGAAGCTTGCAAATGCCAAATTTGAAGATTCTCCTCTTTCCAATGCGCTATTCGAAGAGACCGATTTCCGTTTTGTGAATTTAAAGAATTGTTCATTGGATTATGCGGATCTTCGCAACACAAATTTTTACAAGCAAACGCTTCAAGATCTGAATCTGGATGGCGCAAATCTTTCTGATGCCGATTTTCGCGAAGCGGAGCTCACGAAGTGCACCCTGCGGCAAGCCTTGTTGCAACGAACTCATTTCAGAAAGGCGCAAATGAAAGATTGCGATCTATCTAAACTGAAAGCTCGGGAATGTGATTTCGGCGGATGTCAGCTCTCGCTTTGTAATCTATCGGGCGCAGACCTGACTGAAGCTGACTTGCGATTTGCGGTTTTGATTGGTGCGAATCTGAAAAGCGCGCGGCTTGTGCACGCAGATTTGACCTGTTCCGATTTGCGGCAAGCCCAGCTGGTCGGCGCGAATTTTTGGGGCGCGACCCTGAAAAAAGCGCATCTCGAAGGAAATACCAGACTTGCTGTTTTACCCTTCCTGGTTTTGGGGAAAATGATCTTTCCGATTCAAAAGAGACTGCGTGAAGGCAAAATCCGAAAGGAAAAACTGAAACAACAACGCGCCCAGGAACTCATTAACGCAAAGGCGCCAAGACGCTAAGATTTTAACGCAGAGACGCAAAGACGCAGAGACGCAGAGACGATTAAAACTTCTCTTTTCAGAATCTCAGATTTTGTTCACGTTTTTTCAGACATAGGAAAGTCCCACCTCGGTCATCAGATTCTTGAACGTTCGATCGATGGT
>JAKEFK010000180.1 GCA_022616075.1 bacterium | reverse complement strand
TCAACGCCTTTCGGCATCACAGATCCTTTCACACCAGAATCGCGACGTGTGGGCCCCATACGCGAGCCTGTGCTCAACGCCTTTCGGCATCACAGATCCTTTCACACTACAACTTCCCTCCCAATGGCCTTTACCCGTAGTGCTCAACGCCTTTCGGCATCACAGATCCTTTCACCTGCGTAACGATCGGCGCTCCAAGTGGTTCAATGCTGGTGCTCAACGCCTTTCGGCATCACAGATCCTTTCACAGTTCCAGAACCCAAACCGTGGAGGAAGTCATTATGTGCTCAACGCCTTTCGGCATCACAGATCCTTTCACATGTAGTTGGAGAAGTACTTAAATGAGCCTTCATTCGTGCTCAACGCCTTTCGGCATCACAGATCCTTTCACGATTAGGGCGTATCTTCGCACGGCTGTCATTACTGATGTGCTCAACGCCTTTCGGCATCACAGATCCTTTCACTTGCTTTAACAATTCTTTCTTCTCTGCTCGTGTCACGTGCTCAACGCCTTTCGGCATCACAGATCCTTTCACTGACCTTCTGGAATCTCTTGATCATTCGTTGCATTGTGCTCAACGCCTTTCGGCATCACAGATCCTTTCACTTGATAAAAGGGTTAGGTATAAAGCCTAGCAATAAGAAAGTGTGCTCAACGCCTTTCGGCATCACAGATCCTTTCACACAAGTTCCAATCGATTACACGTCTTATGAATTGATGTGCTCAACGCCTTTCGGCATCACAGATCCTTTCACACTTTTTCTACCGGATTAACTGGTAGGACTTGCTCTCCAGTGCTCAACGCCTTTCGGCATCACAGATCCTTTCACATTTTGATGCAGTTCACAAAGGACAATAGCCTCCAATAGTGCTCAACGCCTTTCGGCATCACAGATCCTTTCACTCGCGCGCATCCCGGCAACGCACGGGTTCCTGTGGTGCTCAACGCCTTTCGGCATCACAGATCCTTTCACGTGAGTTTATAATCATCCAAATTGCGATTCCAGTGCTCAACGCCTTTCGGCATCACAGATCCTTTCACGAAGACAATACGGAAAAACCGAGGGCGCGATCTGCCGGTGCTCAACGCCTTTCGGCATCACAGATCCTTTCACACATCGCCAGATCACGAACGGAATCTTCGGATCCGCCTTGTGCTCAACGCCTTTCGGCATCACAGATCCTTTCACGGTGAATTCGGCGGCGGCGGCGACTCCACGTACAGGTTGTGCTCAACGCCTTTCGGCATCACAGATCCTTTCACTCAATTGTTCGCAAAAACAAAGCACCTTGTCGTCATGTGCTCAACGCCTTTCGGCATCACAGATCCTTTCACCGCTCAAGACAATTTCCATGATAGATTGTGATTCCTGGTGCTCAACGCCTTTCGGCATCACAGATCCTTTCACAGGACAAGCAGCCCACGATGTGGCAATCGATGGGCAACCGTGCTCAACGCCTTTCGGCATCACAGATCCTTTCACGGAATCAATCGAACAATGATCGAATCACGCCTTGAAGTGCTCAACGCCTTTCGGCATCACAGATCCTTTCACGAATCGTAAAATGGCGGACTACGGAAAACTTTACAAGTGCTCAACGCCTTTCGGCATCACAGATCCTTTCACCGAGGTACTGGCGCGCATCAGGGAAGGTCTCGAGGTGCTCAACGCCTTTCGGCATCACAGATCCTTTCACAGAGAGATACGGTCTTTGGCATTGCGTTAACGCAAGTGCTCAACGCCTTTCGGCATCACAGATCCTTTCACATTTCGATTCGCTGAAGATCAGGGACAGATACGCGTGCTCAACGCCTTTCGGCATCACAGATCCTTTCACCCACCGCCGCCCCCACCAGCCCCAGAATAGTCATCGAGTGCTCAACGCCTTTCGGCATCACAGATCCTTTCACCGACGGTGTCGAGTCCGCGCAGCATCGTTGCTACATTGTGCTCAACGCCTTTCGGCATCACAGATCCTTTCACAACCGAAGGAGTCGCAGTAATCGGCTTGAATCAGCAGTGCTCAACGCCTTTCGGCATCACAGATCCTTTCACTGATGCTCTCCGTAGAAAACTAAAACTCAAAGAGGTGCTCAACGCCTTTCGGCATCACAGATCCTTTCACCGCGCCAGTTTCAAACTGAGCGTTAGCATTAACTTAGCACGTCTGCTTTCAAGGTCCAATTTCCAGCACGTCATAAGGAGCATCAATGATTCCGAGCTTGTGGGACTAAATCGCTCATGGCAAAGAACAAAGTACTCATTCAAGCACGATTCAATCCATCTTTTATCCATAATCCCTTTCGTCATTTCGATTTAGCTAGAAGAAACATCCTTCATTACGGCAACATGCAGAGGCGCATGATTGTTAAACAACTCGGAATGCACTTTCATTTTCCCACACGCCAACGCGGTTGCGCAAAATCGTGCGTTCGACACAATTGGAGCACAGACCGACGAACATCAGTGCATCTTCCGGTTCCAATACTTTCTCCAGCTCCCATCGAAGCTGCTCGAGTTGCACCGAACTAAGCCTGCATCGAAATAAAGAGTACTGCAGTGGTTTTCCGTAGCCGCGAATGATCTTGTAAGCACGCCTCCATCGCTTCGACTCTCGGATGTCATATGCGACAAGATACCAAAGATTTGTTTGACTCATTCGGGCATCACCTTAAACGCATCCGGGCAAACAAACCCGGCTCGCCTGTCCATTCCTTTTCAAGAAGTCTTGCTTCCAATTCGATAAGTCTTGCGTACGTGAGGGAGTATCGGAGTACCGGATGTTTCCATCTGTCGGTTTTTCGCTTTTCATATAGCTCAATCATTTTGCGTCTGCCTAAGTCTGAAAGCCAGACCTGAAACCCTGCAACGACAAAATCGTCATCCGGGTCCCATTGACGTCGATTGAGCGAAGCAACGATAGGAAGATCTACCATGGCGACGCGAAAAAGTTCGATTAGATCCAGCGCCAAGGGATGGGCTTGGCTTCTGGGCCGGTGATAGAATCCGAATGCAGGATCAAGTCCGACTGTGAGAATTGCAGACATCACGTCCTTGAGCAGCAGTGCATACGCAAACCCGATTAACGCGTTGAAACGATCGCGCGGCGGTCGACGAGTGCGACCTTCGGGTTTCATTCGTTCATCAATAGCTGAATCGATGAAGGTCGGCAAGGCTTTGAAATAAAGAGCGCCGGCGCGTCCTTCCAAGCCTCTGATTGCATCGACGGAATTTGCTCGCTGAAGAGCAGGCATGAGTTTGCGGATTCCATCAATTGTTTGCGAAATCCCGATGGTCTCTCGATCGGTATTTCGACTGGCGCGAAGTACGAAACGAAGCTGCGAGAGGATTTTTGCTTCTGCAAGTCTGCGTACAAGCTGCAGACGGAACTCGGGAGTTCGCAGTGCCTCGTATTGTCGAATCCGTTTTTGCACTGCGCCGGCTCCCGAAGAAAACGATCCAATATAGCCGCCTCCCTGCGTGATCCAATGAACGGCGACTTCCTTGTCTGCACACAGCCGTAGTGCTTGTGTTGTGATCTGGGCAAAACCGTGCAGAACGACTTGACCGATTTCGCGTACAGGATGGCGTTCTTTCGGCTGTTCCGGTGCAAAGATCTCGATTTCATCACCAGCGCGCCCAACGCGAGCCCCTGGGGTTACAACGTGTAACGCTTGCCTGTGATCGTCCGCGGGAAATAGGCGTGGCACATGCGACGTTGCCAGACTCGATTCTTTACCTGTGCCCGCCTTCTGGTCCGCACTTGGCTGATCGATTTGTTGCGTCTTCAGCCCTACACTTCTTTGTAGCGGCTTATGGATAGACTCACTGCTGAGTCGCGAGATGGCGCGAGCCTCTTCCGGAAGACATGCAGGTGCCAGGGAGCACTTCACGCAAAGCCTTTCATTTTCAGTTACAGGCGGCCGCTCGACACAATCCGCAAGACTTCTTGCACGTGAGATGGACTGAATAACGTCAGCGCGTAAAGCTGGATCTATCGGGACGCGCACAGTAACGTTGTCCTGATGATAACGCACTCGTCCTTCGACAATCGTCTGTCCGGTCGCTTCTTCTACCAGCATCGCATATGCCCCTACTTGCAGTCTATCGCTCGGCCAGGCGCATGCTTCATCCGAATTCTTACTGCCTTTGGGAGGATTTGTTGTACGAATTCGCGCAGCGCGTCCCCGTTTGTGTTCGTAGGGAATAAGCGATCCGTTCCGCCGTCTCAGACAATCTACGCGACCAATTAGACCAAGCTTTTCCGACTTTAAGTCCAGTGCGTGCCAATCACCTTCTTCTTCTCGTGCCAACTCCACGTGTAGTCTGCGGCCAGCATATACCGCTGCATCCGCGAGCCGCACATTCTCCACTTCTTCCAGGTAAAACAAACGCTCGCAATACAACAGCGCATGCAGAGATTGGACCCGAAGGAGTGGTGCCGCGTTATTATTCGAGGTGCCTGCTGAATAAGCCGCCATGATAAACCTGAGTCACCTCTTAATGGGAATCCACGCTCTACTTGAGGGTTTCTCCGGGAGTTTTGTATTCAATAACTTGAATTGACCCCAGCTTGTTGTAGATCCTACATGATCAGGCCAAATGGGAAGAGCAAGATCGCCTCCTTGATCGGAGACTAATAAATGACACTTCTCACTGGAATCTTTCTGATCACTTCTGTATTTCAGGTGGCAAACGTCATTTACTAAATGAGTGCTCTCTCCGAGCGAAACTCCCCCAAATCTCTTGATACGCTGTGGATCTTCCATCACATAAGCCAGTCGACTTAGTAACGAAGTCTCCGCTACTTCGTCTTGTCCTTTACGGACCCAGACCACAACCTCAACCGGTGACAATATTTCTTGGAAATCCGGTCGGCGGTTATTTCCCAATCCCGGGCCATTTTTCATTTCCTTAACGCGCCAGACAGTTCGAAGAACAACCGAATATTCGGGATCGCAAACAAGCGCAATCGCAATCTCAGTTCCTTCATGTTTATAGCGGTTCTCTTCGCCAACAATAGAAAGCAACATTCCGTAAACAGTTGAAGGTGGAGGACAGGGGAATGTTTCAAAATACTCCCGGGCGCGCGGTACTCGGAAAGAAGTGATAGGAACCGATACGTACAGACCTATTTGCTCCATGCGCTATTTCTCCGGAAGTTCGAGGTCCCGACGGATTCGGTGCTTCAACTTATCGACGGCCGCCCTTACTCCGTTATCAACAAATGCGCCTTGAAGAATTTTTAGATCTTCTTCGGTAAAGGTCGTTACGATAGATCCACCTATGAATAACTCATTAGGCTGAATGTCCCGATTTTTTATTCTTTCGAGTATCCCAGGAAAAGAAAGATTCATATCACTGTGCATATCGAAGCCATAGAGAATTCGAGGTGCGAAGTCATCTGTCCATCGGAACACAACTGAGTCGGGTGAAAAGTCAAATAGAAAACGACTCTGATTCCCAGCCACTTCGGAGAGATTCAATATTGCATCAACAAGGATAAGGGTTCTTGACTGAACACGCAGAGACTCAGGAGTGAGCGCAAATGCATATTGGTACCGAGTTGCATGGACCTCGGTTCCATACAGGCTTGTGCTAGTCTTGGTTCCGCTCTTTGCATTGAAAGTGATATCACCTGCGAACGGTGATAAAGAAATTGCACGCGTCACTTCTAAGGCTCCGCGACGCTTATCACATGTCCCTTCCGTCATAACCTTGATTTTCTCAGCAAGCTCTTTACTGCGCGCCTTCACAGTCTTTCCTCTGTCGCCTTTTTGCTCATCTTTGCTTAATCCCTTGAATTCCTGGTCAGCAGATTTCCTTTCCTTCTTCAGAGTGTCTAAATCATCCCCTCCATCTGTGCTTGCTGCTTCAGCTAACATGAATCCCATTATGTCATCGTCAATAAAGGTTTCTTGTTTTCGTACATTTTCATCCTTGCTCGTCCAGGGAGCCCATGTTTGGTCCTGCCAAACATGATCTTCTATTTCCTCACTCCACTGACGATTCACTGCCTTAGTTCCCTGCGTTCTTTGAAAATAGTAACGAATAGCCCAGCGGATCGCTTCGGCCGAGACGGTTGTGTGAATTTCGCCTTTCCAAAGCAATTTCTGCAAAGTGGTAATATTTCCCTCGGTCTCCCCGCGGTTGTTCGCGGCAGCCCCGTAGGGAGTAACGATCAATCCAAACAGATGTTTACTCATCGGTTTCCTCCTCCTCAACCTGAGGCGCCTCGCTAAGGGCCTCTTTTTCTTCGTCGCTCTGTGGCTGATAACTGATCAACGCAAGCAGTGCCAAATCTCGCGCCTTGCGCCAATTGTTTTCATTAAACAACGGGAGCAATTTCGCTAGCCCTTCTCTCTGTAGTTCCTGATTTGTTCCTGCCCGAGCCCAAAAATCAACCACCGTTTCGCGTAATGTTTCTGCGTTTTTGCTCCGCGCGAGAGATGTCCGTAGCCTTTCTGATTCTCTTCTCACCAAACTCTGGAAATTAGCTCCTTCCTTCGTTGCGCGTTCACCAAGCTTGCCCATCCGTCTGCGCCAGCTCTCATGGCAGACGCGAATAAAGATTCGTTCGCTGTCATCTAAAAATGCCTTTTCAACCATTTGGTGCAATTCCTCCCTTTCGAATAAAAGTTGGTTCCGTGTCTCCTTCTGACTCATGAAGGTCGTTAAATCCTGATACCACGGCTTTTTTTGTGCAACATTCTCCGCGATGAGTTCACGAGCGGAATAAGTCTTTACGAAGTAACGCTCGGGCTCGATTATCTTGCCTTTGCGATCCATCTTTGCGTCGACTTTCTGCCACCGGTTCTTGAAGATGGCCGACGCTTTTCGATAATCATCCAAGCCTGGCAGACTGCCGCCATGAATAGAACGCGTATACGTTCTCGTCTTCTGTTTTTCGTTCCAGCTCACAATGCCAAAAGTGACCACACGACACATGAACGATTCGCCAAGATAATTCGTGAGTTCGTTGACCGCCTTATTTGCCTCAATGGAAACCAGCATCCTCAATGCGGCATCCGACGCGCTACTGGCGGTAAGCTCAAGAACACCCTGTTGCGCGAATGCCTGACGGATCTCCGAATAAGTCTGCAGGTCACTGACTTCTGGAACGATCATCGCAAGGCGTGCTTTGCGACCGCGATATCGTGATCTAATCGCGTAGTAGAAAACTCCAACAGGGGCATAAAGCAGGGCGAGCGCCTTCTCTACCCTCTCGGTTACCTTAGTGGCTGCGTGAACGACATGTCTCTGACTGCCTCCAGGGTACAACCAACTTGATGTCTCCACATCCATTTTAAATTTCCCATTGGTGTCGACGAAGTCTTTTTCCGCTTTTTGATGTCTGAAGCTTTTTACGGGTGCAAAGTCCTTTATGCTGTATGTCCGTTCATCTACTTCATATGTTAGTGTTCGTTTGCTATCCGTTGGTCTGTGAGGACCGAACTGGAGAAAGCTGTGCAATAGCGCGTTATATAGATGATGTTTCTGATCGGGTTTGGGCTGACCGGATATTTCAAGCCCTGTCAGTCGGATGAATCCTTGATCAAGCCAAAATGACGCCGAAATCAGATCCCTGAATGCTTCTTTCAGGCGTTCCTCTTTCCAATCAAAGGTCACGCTGGTCGGTTCAAGGTGCCATTCAAGGCCGCTGATAAGCCGTTGATCACGGGTAAGGGCCTCCAAGGTCATATAGAGTCCGGCAAGTCCCGCCTTATGAAGGCTTGTCATGCCAGGGGCGTTCAGTGGAATTCTCATCCTCAAAGTAAGATGGCTCCTCTTTCTTCGTTGTAGTCAATGGCACCTGGCGGAGCGATCAAATTCCCTTTAAACTCTTTCCAGGCTTTCATGTTTCCACGATAATTCATAGGGATTACGCGATTGATGATTTCTCGGAGGTCTTGCCTACATAGGTCCAGTTCTTCCTCCAGGATGATGGACACGCTATATCCGATATCTCGCACTGGCTCTGGTTCCGCCAGCCATCCGGAGTCAAGCCATGCGGTTCGAGTATCTAACCAAATGTTTTCCTCCGGGGAAAGAGTATGGAAAGCACGCGCGAGATCTTCCTGCGAAATTTGATGGTGTTCTTTTATGAGTGCATCTATCCAATGTGAGGCAAGTTCCAGATCCTTTTGATGATATGGTTTAGCGTTTTCAGGTTCAATGAAGATTGCCTTTCGCGGCTCGCCTTTATTTTCGGGGGTTACTCTACGGTTCAATCTCCCGAGCCGCTGAATCAATTCGGGTATGGGTGCTATCTCAGTGATCAGCAAGTCAGCGTCAAGGTCAAGGGACATTTGCGCAACCTGTGTTGTGATCGCAATAGTTCCTTCGGAGCAAGCTTCATTTGAAAATTCACTGACAACTGCTCTATGCTTCTTGACTCGATCGAGATATTTGAACCTACTATGATAATTTTTCCGACTGAAACCGGCGAATAGCTCAAATATTCTTTGAGAACGCCGCACCGTATTACACACCCAGAGAATCCGTTTCCTAAGTTGTAGGGTATCGAGCGCTATGCGATAAGCACTATCGTGTACCGCTCGTTCAAAGTTATATCTGGGTATCTTTTCCAAATCCGTGGGAGAAGCGATCTTCGAAATCCCTGGAATATTTGCAAGCAAGAATTCCTTTCTGTTTTTGGGGAGAGAGGCGCTCATCAAGAGAAAACTCGCCCCTGGCAGGGATCTGATCAGCGCAACCAAACCCGTAATCAAGCTGTTATCGTAGGCATGAATCTCATCAAACACGAAAGACCCTGACAAAATAGCAGGCGAATTGTAAAGACCTCGCCGGTTATTTCGGACCAAAGCCAAGACTGTGTCAACCGTACAAACGATAACTTTTGGACTCCATGCGTTGAGTGATTCTATTCGCAAAAGATGATCATTCTCATCCTCATCGGTGACTTTCGCTATCCCTTCGAGGTCAACGATAGCCCGGGAGTGAATGAGTCTTGCTTCTATCTCCGTTTCGTTAACATATCCAAGGAAACCTTCTGTTGCTGTTCCAGTTGTGGGATAGCAGAAAAACAATTTCTTATCATCTGCATGATGAGCAGCCCAAAGAAAAGCTGCCACCGTCTTTCCACTTCCACATCCAGCTTCTACCAGAGTAATGCGAGACCTCGATTTTCCGATCGCTTCTTGAAAAGGGCGAAGCACATTTGCTTTCAATCTGGTATTTACGACTTCATGCATCTCTTCGCACCTAATTCGGTGACTCAATGTCTCGCGTACCCAGACTCGAATGTTCTCTTTCTCGGGCAACATCGCACTACCAGCCACATCCGCGGCGGTGAGTAATGCCTTGAGAGCAGCAGCAAAACGCCACCAATCTGGGTCAGCTTCGATTCTTTTCTTCCATTGAATACCTTTCATGTTAAATTCCATCCGCTTGTTTCCAATGTAGGAGCGATCACCTTCGACCAACGAGAATAGCAATTCTTCTTTAATGAGTTCCTTGATGAACAACGAAACCAAATCAGGATGGTTGAACAGCATTGCCAATTGCGATCCGCATCCGCCCTGGAGGGCAAGCGCGGCCTTTTTCCATCCTTCGTCCAGCTTTAGATGATGTCCTCCAATCGCTCCGATTACACAATTCAACAGCATTTCAGAATCATCATTTTTGGTTTCCATGTCCTCTCTGAGCAGATTTATCGCCCATTTTCTGATACTACCGTTCTCTTCGCACAAAAGAAGTGAACTCAATAGTTCGTGCCGAACGGGCTGAACGATAGGCGGAATTAATCTTCTTACCATTTTCTGAAAGCCATCGTTCGCTTTGCCAATGTCGTGGCAAAGGCAAGCAACCCGCATTGCGCGGTTCAGACGTGAATGCCATGGATGTTGTGGTAATCCCAGTTGTTGCAAAATGAGATCTCCTGCTACTTCAAGGATGCTCATTCCGGCACACTCAACCGCTCGAAGGTGGGGAACTAACCGGGCATAGGTTGGCGCAGGTTCGGGGGGCACCTGGTTGACGTAGCTCTTTGCCAAAAGGCAATCAAATCTCAGGTTGTTCATCATCTTCGTTCAATCCATAGGTGATCCAATTCGGACAAAATAGCCGCAGCCCATGTGACGGCGGCCGCCGATGCCGCGTTCTTGTAAGAGCAAAGAATGTTCGGCACTTAGGCCGCGAATGGTAAGTCCAAAGCCTACTATTGTGTGTGAGCCGACGCGGAATGCACGCCGTGCTCCTATAGCGGGTTTGCCTTTTATGCCCATCTCATCGAGTTTACGTTTCACCGCTTCCAGAAACGGCTCCGGCTCTGTGAATTTCTTGATCGTTACAGAGCGGGCGTAGAGTGCCTCGGATGCCTGTAGCAAGAATATTTGTGGAATCCCCAAGCGGATATGGTGGCCTGATACGTCCAATCGTTTGCCTGCGAGTTGTAGAACCAACCTCACGTAGTTTTGTGGAGCCCGCATTCTTAATCGCGCGCGCCCATTGATCAGAATCGTCCCGTCTCCACGCACTGCACCGGGCATGGTATCGATCGCAAGCCAGTCTCCTTCATGAGCCTGTGGAATGAGCCGTGAAATTGATGCGAATACCGAATAGCCATGATCTGAGGGAAGCGAAGTCCCGAAGATGGGAAACTTTATCTCAAGTAAGATCATAATTGCCGCTTACTGGTTCATATTAATTGGAAACTGCGACAAGTTGGGTCGCAGTTTTGCAACTCGCGCGCTTTTTTGTAGATACCTTGGAAGGAAAGATGGAATTTTTTAAGCGAAGACCAGTCGTCCTTTCGGTTTTGGAATGGGACGCCCCAGTTCTTTCGCGGTCTCGATCCATTCCGTGATTACAATTTCTGCATTTGCGAGCGCCTCTTGGTATGTCGCCCCATCCGCCGCGCATCCAGGCAATTCCGGAACCTCGGCAACGAAGGCTGAGTCTTCCAGGCTCCAATAAATTATAACTTCGTATTTAATCACCGATAACATCCCCAAGTTTGTATTTTAGCACGATGTTCCGAACCTGTTTCACTTGATACGGCTTCGCCTTGTTTCGTTTAGGCTGAAGATTAATGATCTCTTCAACGCCATCCTTAGTAAAGATATGATGACTTCCCTTAATTCTTTCTTGAAATTTGAGTTTCTTGAGCATGCTGCAAAGATCGGCGAACCGAATATTTGAGTCTGCAGTGCCGCGTAACACTTGATCCAACACGCGCTTATGAGTACTCATCAGGATCTAGGTGCATGTTTTCGCGCTGCTGAACCGTCCCCAAGATTGCTCCTGGTACTTCCGGCGCGTTTAACGCGCAGCTTCGGGACACTCTGATACTGTTGGAGCATACGTTTTGCGAGCGTGATCGCTCTCTTTCGTAGCACATACGGCTCTAGTATTTCTGCCTCCGGCCCGTAACCGAGCACCCAGTTGAGTATCTCTGTGCTTCCGGCTGTTTCCATTGTAAGAACTAGTCGACTGTCCGCTTGCTTCTCGAAGCGCTGTGAGGGATGCCACAAACGATCCTGAACATAGTCGGACACTTCGGACGAAAAGCGGATTCGAACAGTCATGGTGGCGTCCTCCTGCATCACTCGAAATCGGTTCTGTCTGAACGCATTTAATGAATACCCGGTGCGAACCTCAAAGCGTTCAGGTAATTGCTCCACGTGTTGAATTCGCTCCACTGCGAACAAGCGCAAATCCTGACGGAGATGACAGTAACCGATTAGATATAGGGTTTCCTGTGCGTGCCACAAATCATATGGATCTACAATCCGTGCGGAGAGTTCCTTCTTGCCATAAGCGAAATACGTCATTGAAATTCGGTTCCGGGTGCGGACAGCATTCACTAGAATCTGGATATTACTCCATTGGCCGCTGTAATCTTTGCGTCCGGTACCACCGGAAGAAAATAACTCCAGGTCTTTAACTGCCGGAAACACCTTTTCGATCTTAGCAATAGCGGAGCGGTAGGCCGCAGCGAGGGATTCTATGGGAAGAAGGGAATAAAAGTTGCGAGCCAGCGAAAGAGCCAGCAATTCGCTAAGTGTGAATGGAATTCCCGGCACACGAAAGCCGGCATGAATAAACCAGTAAAATTCATGTCCGCGGACTCCATAAGTAATTGGGAATCCCGCTATTGTAAGAGCCTCTAGATCGCGCTGTATCGTGCGAGTGCTGCATCCCAGTTCTTCAGCCAGCGATTGTTGTGTTCGTCCACTCGAACCATCCAGCAGAATAAGCATTCTCCATTGCCGGATCAATTGGTCATTGCGCATTTTGGTTCTACTTACATGATTAAACCATAACTCTCGCAATCCTACGAACTACTATGCGGCGGATCCTTGTTTCAATTTTAAAATTCCAATTTCCAAACGAATCCAGGCCGGTTTGATCATTGAAAATTGGAGCCTGGAAATTATCTGTATTTTGGAGTTTGTGATTTGGAATTTCTACTCAAAGAGGAGCGGTTTTCCGTGATAGATTTCATTCAACGCAAGCTTCTTCACATTCTCAGGCAGCTTCAGCTCGAATAAATCTTCTGTTGGTTCTTCGGTTCTGGGCAGGTATTTGTCGATTCGAAGTTCCACTGTCGTTTTCCGCTCCGGCAATTCGAAACGGATTCGGGTAGGAAACGATTTATCACTGAGAAACTCATACTTTTCAAAGTGAACGCGGAAGGATCCTTGATTCGTGACCGTTTCAATTTTTGAAAGGTTCTCTCTTGCCGTGATGATTGCTGAGGAAGGTCCCCGTACGAGCTTCCATCCGTTTTTAACTACTTCCTTCTGTTGCCAGGCGCTGAACTGAAGCCCCTGGCCGGCAATCAATTGCAAAGCGTCATCCGCATTCACAGGCAAACCAATGATCGCCTTCAGATTTTCAGGTGTCGCTTCTTCTTGAATGTAAGCGTTATCTTTTGCCCACAGCAAACAGATTTTCTTTTGAGTCAGGCTCAATGCATTCACAAGCCGGTCCGAAGGATCAAGAATTTCTATATAGGCCCGTTGACCCGGATCGAGCAGAAGATTGTACTTTGCTCTAACTCTCTTTGATGACTGTTTCGCAACGTATTGCCCGTAGATTTCAGCGATGGGGTCCGCTTTCTTACTGTAGCTGCTGACAAAGGAATCATAATCGGTGAAGGCCGGGGCGGTATGATGCGAACAGGAAATGGCGACTAATAGCAATACAAGTACAAGGAATTTCTCAAGGTAACCTGCTTTTTGTATCATCAATTTTTTTTTGAATAAATTGCGGATCAATTTCATTGTTTTTGTTCTGTAAGGCTTTTTCCCAGTGTTGGATTGCCATCTGGAACTTGCCCTGTTGGAAATATAGGTCTCCCATATGGTCATGAACCACTGCATTGTCAGATAGTTTTTCAATTGCCTGGCGCAAGTTGTCTTCAGCGAGCTCCAGCTGATTCAGTTTGAAATAACCCCAGCCCAGACTATCCAGATAGGCGCCGTTGTCGCGATCGATTTCGAGTGCGCGTTTGACATAATCCAGTCCTTCCTGAACGCGCAAGCCATTGTCGATCAACATATAACCAAGATAGTTAAAGGCGTCAGCATTTTGAGGATTCAATTCGATAACCCGTTTAAAGAAAACTTCCGCATCGTCGTGTCGCTTCAATCTCTCGGAGGCTGCGCCCAGCAGGAACAAAGTGCGGTCATCGGAGGGGAACCGGGGCAAGACTGTTTTTAAATACGTAATGGAGTCCTCATACTTCTCGCGTCGCTGCAAGCGTTCCGCTTTCATAAGGGCATACTGTATGGAGTTGGGATAAGTGGTGATCAGGTTGTCCACGATTTTGTCGCTATTCGCCAGATCTCCCTTTTCTTCGTATACCAGCGAAAGGAGCTCGAGCGAATCCGTATCGTTCGGGCTTTCTTTTGTAATGCTGTTCAAAAGCGTGATGGCTTCGTCCCACTTCTTTTGTCCACGGTAGTTCAATGCAATATAGAAATCGATTTTTCCCGTGTCCTCTGGATCCACAAACGTTCGCGCTTTTTGATAGAACTGGGTCGACCGTTCATACTCCTTTGTTTGCTGTGTCGCATATCCCATGTGGGAGTAGATCAAAGCCAGATCGGTCTTTCGCTCTCGCTCTTCGATGACTGCATTGTTTTGCACCGTCTGAAGCATGCGCTCCAGTTCCTGAAGCGCCTCAGGAAACTTTTCTCCTTCTTCATAGATCTGGACCAGAGCCAGCGCGAGATCGGTATCCTTTGGGTTCGAAGCGATCTTCGATTTGATCATCGACTCTGCCTGTTCCTGTTTTCCCCATTTCTGGTAGCTTTTTGCGAGCAACACAATCCATTCCAATTTATCCGGCTCGTTGGCAACACGGGCTTCCAACAAGGCAATCGCTTCCTCATGTTTTTGAGTTCTTCCGAGCAGGTCGATGTATTTCCTAGCGAGTGTGGGATTATCCGAGTCAGCTTCAAAAGCGCGTCGCTGGTATTCGAGAGCCTCCGTAAAGTTTCCGGCTTTCAGATAAGAGTCCGCGATCTGTTGAATCACATAAATATTGTTCGGATTCAGCTCCGAATACTTTAGAAGGTATGAAATTGCTTTTTCCGGTTGATTGAGTTGTTGATAAGCGGATGCGATCGACATGATCGCGGTCTGAGATTCGGGATTTCGCTCCAGGTATTTTGCCAGGACTTCGGTCGCTTGTTTTGCCTGATTGGACTGCAGGTAAAGTTGTCCGAGAGAAAGCATGGCTCCTTCATCCTGCGGATCAATTCGGTGCACTTCTTCAAACTCGCGAATGGCATTCAAGAGATCCTGCCGGTCCGTTTCTGCTCCATACATTTTTTCCAGATAAATCTGTCCCAGCATTCTGTGAGCTTCTTTGTTGTTCGGGTTTTTCTGGATCGCAGATTGAGCGTCTTTCACCGCTTCCGGGACTCTGTTTGTTTGAACGTAGAGATCCGCCAGGCGCACAAAAATCTCAGAAGCCTTGGGATCGTACTGCAACGCTTCGCGGTATTGATCGATGGCGGCAGAGAGATCCTGTGATCGTTCTTTCATCAGACCAAGCATGAAGTGGTAGTAAGCCTGTGATCGCTCCGTGGATTCCGGAGCTCCCCACAACGGAACCCCAATTGCGAGAATCAGGCAGGGCAACACAAGTTTTTTAAACATAAGGTGAAACCTCATTCATGCTTGTTCATGACGAAACCCGTCATGAGTTTCGGGTAAAAGAACGTTGATTTTTGCGGCATTTTCTTTCCTGCTTTGGATACTTCTATCACTTGATCCACGCGTGTAGGATTCAGGAAAAAAGCGATTTGCAATTTCCCCCGTTCGAAATCCTTCTGTTCCTCTTCCGCATTCTTATAATATTTAAGATACGTTTGATTCCGGATATCTTCATCCGAAATAGATAAGATTGCTCCTAAAAATATTTTGTGCAACACGTTGACATCAAGGTTTTGCACGGTCCGGGGTGTTTCAGGGGCATAGTAACTTTCCAGCTTTGTCCCAGGCATTAGACTGAAGAGCTTCCAGCCGGGTGTTCCTGCAAACCGGGCCAGAAAGGCCGTTCTCTCGCGTCCGGCAACTTTTAGTTCTGCAAAAGCTATCCTGGAATCTCCAAATGACTGAATCGAAAAATATCCGGAAGCTTTGCGCAAAATGGCTTCAGGATCAAAAGTGGGGAGACTCAGGACCGCTCGATTGTAGGGGAGCACTGTGATGCCGGGCTGATTGATGTTGCAGAAGAACATGAGCGTGAAATGAAACGGCGCATCAGGATTCTTATCTTCGCGGCTTCGTTCGTTGCGGTAAAGAAGACAGGATTCATACCGGTGGTGTCCATCGGCGATCAGCACCCAGTGTTCGCTCATAATGGATTGCACTTTTTCGACTGTATCACGATCAGAAATCGCCCAGAATGTGTTGAGGATTCCGTCCGGATCCTGAGCTTTGGTTCGTGGAGGCGTTGAAGTGAAGGGCTCCAAAAGTTTATCCGCCTTCAACTCCGGATCCGAATAAAGACTGAAGATGGGACTGAAATTGATTTTGCATGCGCGCAACAGCATCAGGCGGTCCTCTTTCGGAGCGGAAAGTGTTGCTTCATGCGGCAGAACCACGCCCTGATCCCAATCGACCAGCCGGATGAGCGCAAGAAAACCCTTGCGCGTTCTTTCCTCTCCCTCAGGAGTTTTGAACGTTTGATGATAGCAATAAATGCTGGGCGCAGCATCGGGAAGTAAAACTTGCTGTTGCATCCAGCTTTGCACAATCCTGTTTGCATTTCGATAAGGTTCCTCCCCGTCCGGAAGGATCAACCTCACGATGTTGTAAGGAGATCGCTGGAGCAATTGTTCTTTTTGCTCAGGTGAGATCACATCGTAAGGAGGAGCGATTACATCCGAAATCTGTTCGATTTTTGCGGGATTGTAACAGAGCCCCTGGAATGCGCGAATTTCAGCCATATCAGAATCCGAGTTTTCCTTTGAAGTACGCGTCCACCATCTCTTTGGTTACCAGCATACTCACTTGGACCGTATTTCCATTGTGTTTGACATCAATCTTATCAAGCATTTCCGCCAGAGGTTGCTCGACGCGGAATTTTGTTACAAGCAAAGTTCCAATCATGAAGCTACTCATGAAAGCTGCCTGCTTTTCGTCCTGTGTTTGGCCATAGAATTGGGCGCGTGTGGCGGTTTTTGTGGGGATGCCATAAAAGTAATAAGTCTGAAACCCTCCAATGATCGCGTTCGTACTTTGCTTCGCGTTTGCATCCGCGGCTTTGCGGCGCGACAGAGGCATCGCAATTGCCCACACCGTAGATCCTACGGGAATTTTAGCGTAAAGCGGTGCAAGATTTGGATTTGCTTTCAAAGCCGGTACTTTTCCACTGGCCACATCCACTGCCATTTTTACTTCATTTAGATTTCCAGCTGCGATTGTATTCGGAGTGAGTAAAGTCGCATACTTGTCCTGCTCCGGCGAGATGCGGTAAAGCGATTTTCCCGCGTATGGAGTAGCTGTGAACGCTTCAAGATCGCTGGACCAATCACGGCTCAACAAGAAAACACGGACCTCGCCGCTGCCACCGTAATTGTTCACGTACTTCGAAAACGCAAACGCGCGAATATCTTTTTTCGTGTCTAATTTCAAAAGCTTTATGTATTCTACGATTCCGTTCTTGTCATCATAGGACCATATCTGTCCATTCCGCTCCATGCTCTGGTAGACTTCGTTGTCCTGCATTTGCGCGAAATCTGCGCCACCTACAAGATGACTATTCCGGGGGAGGTAATCTACGAGCTGATCTCGCGTTTCTGCAAATAGAGCGACGGCCAGTAAAAAGGGAACAAAGAAAAGAACTTTTTTCATGTTTCAGCTCCAGAATCTTCTAAGCAATAGGAACATTCTTCTTCGTCAATAAATAAGGTATGTCCACATCCTGGGCAAGTTTGGAATTTTTCAGCGAGCGATCCCATCACGGTTTGCGCATCTTCAGCCTGCTCTGCCGGCACAAGAACCGTTATCTTCGGGTTGATTCCAAACATAGAGATGGGCGCTTTTTTGCTGATCCGCGCCGTAATGCCGTTATTTCGCAGGAAGCCCGCGATTAGCACCGGATTCCAACTGGCTTCCGTCGGCAGTATTTCCCACTCATGACGCGCCAGGAATTCAGCCACTTCCGAAGAATTCATCAACGGTTCACCGCAGGTGTTGCAGGTCCCTCTTCCACCAAGGGAGGCTTCTTCGCAATAAGGACATCCCAGCAAGACCTCTTCGGACCTGGATTTGCATCCGTAAACGCTGCACATTCTTTGATTTGCATCCCAGCATTCGGTATGATGCGCCGCATCACAGGTCGGACAGAACCACGCTCCCTCCTCAGGGACGGTATCTTTGCAGTAAGGGCAGACAGCCATTTAAGTGAATATCCTACTAATTATTGGATTTTGCAAACGGAGCGC
>JAKEFK010000179.1 GCA_022616075.1 bacterium | reverse complement strand
GATCTGGTTCCGAGTACTGTCGGTCGATTGGCACAGCCGGCTCAAGGATTACTGCCCCCGGGAATTCTTGGTCATGATCCAGGCAAAAGACAATCCTCACTGCCCATGGATAAAGCAAAAGAACTGATTGCATCCACCGGTCTTCCACTTCCGATCAAGATGCGGGCTTCCGTGCAACCGATTCTGCAAGACAGGTACTCTGCTTTGACTCGCGCCCTCTTCAAAATATGGTCAGATATCGGTGTCGAAATTTCGATTCAAACTACGGATCAGGATTCTTTCAATGAAAGCTATCTGAAGAATGAAGGCATCGATCTCCTATTCAGCCGATGGATCGCCGATTATGATGACCCGGATACCTTTACCTACAGCTTGTTTCATTCAGGCATCGGCGAACTGCGCAAATATTTTTCTTCCGCTGATCTGGATGAAAAGATGGAAAGGGCTCGAATGGAAAGAGAACCTCAGACGCGTGAACGTGTCTATCGTGATATCGAGAATTGGATGCTACAGAACGGAATCATTCTTCCCCTTTTTCACGATATTGACTACCGGGTTGCACATCCTTCTGTTCAACATCTTTCTCTTTCCAATATTCCTCCATTTGTGAATTATTCTGGTCTGGCGAAAGCCGAGAAAAATGTTGCCACTCCCGCGCAAAAAACGCTTAAGGGAATCCTTCAGGTTCCCATCTGGGGAGAACTGCATGCTCTCGATCCTGCTCTTTCCGATAGCGCCACACATACAACAGTCTTTCCAGCCGTTTTTGAAACTCTGACCCGTTCTACGGACGGCGCTCACATTTCTCCCTGGCTCGCTTCTTCTTTTCAAGTCGAAGACGGCGGGAAACAGTTTCGCTTTCGACTCCGCGAAGGTGTGAAATTTCACGACGGAAGAAGACTCACGTCAAGAGATGTTCGCTATTCTTTCGAGCGTGCACTCCAGTGCAAACAGGGGCAAAGCCCATGGTTGCTTGCTCCGATTCGCGGCGCTTCTAAGGTGACTGGCGGTGAATCTACAGAATTAGAAGGTTTTCGAATTCTTTCCGCATCTGAATTTATAATCTTTCTGGAAAAGCCACTCTCTTTCTTTCCTTCTATTCTGGCATACACTCCGACCGCTATTATTCCCGAAGGAACTGAAAATTTCGGCGGGGACTGGCGTTCCGGTTGTGTCGGGACCGGACCCTTCCGGATGGTTGATTTTCAGCCAGGCCGCAGGTTGAAGCTCGAAGCAAATCCAAACTACTGGATGCCGAATCTTCCGAAAATGGATGGTATCGAGTTTACGTTTGGCGTTTCTCCCGCCCAAGTATTTTCCGGCTTTCAAAGCGGACAATATTCCATCGCCTGGAACCTCGCCCCTTCCGATTTTGAGCATTTGTTGCATGAATCGGAATTCGCTGCGCATTATCAGGAAATTCCCAGCCTGTCTACTCAGTACGCCTGCTTCAACATTCATCACGGTCCATTTGCAGATGAGAATCTCCGGCAAAGGTTTATCCAGAGCCTTGATTGGAATTCGCTCATTCGAAGAAAAATCGGACGAGGCGTCACCCATGCCCGAAGTTTGACCCCTCCCGCTTTACTCGGATATGAACCTTCAAATCGGATGCCCGGCGTTCCGTTTCAGCAAAAATCGCCGGAACCTATTGAAATCATCGTGGCGATTCATGGCAGTTATGAATCGAAACACAAAGATTTTTTACAAGAAGTGGTTGAGCTTCTGCGTGAAAAAGGATTTTTACTCCACATCCTTGAGGGAAGAATTGAAGAATCTTCAAACTTAAGGAAGATGAAATGCGACCTTCAGTTCACCAACTGGATTGCTGATTACCCGGATGCCGATACGTTTCTTTACAGTTTGCTCGACTCTCAAACTGGATTCATCGGTCATTTTTGCGGGACACCTGAAGTCGACAGATTGCTAGAAAGAAGCCGCACAGAAACTGATCCACTCACGCGGCATGGGATTTACCGGCAAATCGAGGAGATCATCCAGCGGAATCACTATGTTTTGCCTTTGTTCCATGAACAAACTTACTGCTTCTTCCGGCCGGAGATTAATATGGTTCCGCTGAATTTCTTCGACCCCGTCTTGCCATACGAAGAGATCTCACCTCGCGGCTAACTGGTTATTACTTACTGCGCTGAAGAACAATCCAGCCGTTTTCTCCAAAAATGGTACGATATCCCGCCGCTTTTCGTTCTGCAAGGAGGGTTTCTATTTCCTCCCAGTTTTGATTGGGCCATGGTTTGAGGCGCTGAGATGCCACGACAAAATCTGCCTCAGGAGCTCCCGGTCGAAGAGTGTAAATGAAATCACGGCGGCTTAAATGCGGAACAATACCATCTTGAGCTACAACTGATGCACTTTCTGGAATGAGTGAAAGCGCTCTCGGACCGGTTTTTTCGACATCGGAAAAGTGGTAGTACTTCGGGGAGAGGAGTCGCCAGACCGGCAGCTTGCCCGGCAGAATCGCGCACATCAGCAAAATGAAAGTAACAGCTACCACGGCTACCCGTTTCTTCAAAATCTCAGGATGAATTCGATCCAGAACACGACGCAGCCCATCCGCCGCCGCCATTGCAAGTATCGGAGCTAAGGGCGCTGAGTAATGAAATCCTGCAGTCCAGTGATTCGGACTTGAAGAAAGAAATCGTGCAAGAACCAACGGAACGGCTAAGATGGATATTCGCGAAATTAGCGGAAGAAACAAGAATGGCCCAACCCACAATAGGAAGGTACGGATTTTAATCGGGGGGTCTACCAGGGATTTGATCACGACCCATGGTCTGGAAATCATGCCGATTAGCAACGCAAATGGGCCCTGTCCGAATTCACTGTACGTGTTGAGAAATCCCGATTTGTCTGGGTCTCCGAACATCGGCATCAGCCACGTCACCACAGCTGCAAAACTGATGGAAGCAAAAACTACTACCAGAATGCCCTTCAAATATTCCCTGGACAGGATAAGAAGGAATCCAAAAAAGATGACGAGCAGATGCAAATCTTCCTTTGTCAAAAGGATTCCGATCAGCGCGGGGAACAGCAGTCTCCATTTGCGGGTCTCTAATCCTAAAATTGCAGTCGCAATCAGCAAGGGAGAAAATGCCAGTTCGTGAAAATCAAAGGCCACCGTTTTTTGTATTCCCCAGAAAAGAACATAGGCAAGACTTAAAACAAAACCGAAACGGGACCCGACTCTCGATCGCGCGTAAATGTACACGGGCAACGCGGATAACGACAGAAGGACTGCCTGCAATACCAAAAGTATTTCCGGGCGTGGCAGCACACGGTAGAACGGTACAAGGATCAGCAAAATAGGATGAAAGTGCTCCGCCAGAATATGTGGATAATCTGCAATGGTGTTTCGCGGTATTTCGAACCGGCTGTAGTGCCACATCGCCTGATCGAAGATTCCCAGATCATATCCACTACTGCTGTAATGCCAGTGTCGCAACAGGGAATACGTTGAGTACAGGATGGCCATCACTGCAATGAGAATGAGGATGGGACGAAGCGAGTGAAGTGAGTTTCCAGATCCGTTTTGCACTGAAACTCCGTGGTTATTTTTTATAGCGGTCGTCGATTTCGCGATCCTTGCGTCGCTGTCTGGCCTCTGATTCACCGCGTGCCCAGTAGTATTCGTTGAAGTCTGCAAAACGAATCGTTTCTGCCAGCTGCGGATGCATTAACTGGATCTCCTTCATCATCTTCTGGCAGACGTGACGATAACTGGGATGCCCCTGGGGAGTCGTGCGTAGTTCGATCATGTGCATGGCCTCCCGGAAATTCATTCCCATCATCCATCGAATTTTATAGCCGAACAGCACTGCATATTGCGCCATCACGGGACCCAACTCGCGGTTCATGAGATCGTAAAGTGCGGCGGATCGTTGAAAGCATTCTTCGGCTTTTTCGTGCATTCCAATGGTCCTGAGTTCTTCTTCAATTTCGAATCCCAGACCGCATTGCAACAATTGCCGTTCCTGGGTCAGCATCCGGTGCCGTTGCAAGTCCCTGTAGGCGCCAAAGTCGGCTTGAATATCGAACGTCAGCGGATAACCCATTTCCAGAGCGCGTCCCGGACGATTTCTTCTGTGCACCCGGTTCCCCGTGAAAGTTCGCAAGAGCTCTTCTTTCTGATCGTACGACATTTGTCGTACGATGGCGAGTAACTGTTGTAAAGGATGCTTGCAGTAAGGATAGAGAGAGGCAGCGAGCGTGTGTTCGAATAAAGTTTCCGGATCACGTGCCATGGGCAAAAGAAAGCAATCCTGTTCATCTTTCGGCGGAACCCCACGCAATAATTCTTCGGTCACTTTTCTCATCTGATGTTCTCGCGCGACTACGTACTCATCACGCTTCGCGCGTTTCACGAATTTCGGGATGATCTTGTTCAACTCGCCATGTGCTTCCGACCCGCGCCTGTTGCATTCGGGTAGATTGTGACTGTAAAGACGCGTAAGCAAACTTTGATAAAAGCGCCCGTTCCCATAGAGTCCGACATTTGTGAGCGTTGCGGCCGGCAATAGACCCCGGAGAACATCACAGGCTTTCGTTTTGAGGTCCGCGTTGTACGTCATTCGAAACTGTTTCTGATAGACCTCTGAATCCATTGCGGCGTATTTTTCCGGAATCCCCTTGCCTCGAATGTTATATTCGGCTTCGTCCAGAGTTTTAAGCCGGCGGAAATATTCGGTCAGTGGCTCCACGGCCGCCGCGTACGTATCAAAGATGAAGTCCATCGCGCGGACATATTCAGAGCCAATAGGGCTATTGAAAATCTCTTCGCCGCGGTAGTACTTGTATTTTCCTTCACTATCCTTCTGGTAGTAGAAAACATACCGCGTGGATTGTTCGATCGGTGAACCTCCGATGCGGCAGTCCTCTACAATCTTCGTCACAAGATTGGAGATCTGTTCCAGGGCCAAATGAGCGCCTTCAAGCTCACCGACACTGTCATCTCCGTATTCGTTGAGGATCCGTTCAATCAGCTCCTGGGTTCGAGTGACATTTAGCTCTCCATCCTTCAAGAACTCTTTGAGCAACGTGCGACGAAGGCCCGTGATTGCGCGGCTGTACCGCGCATAGATCGGTCCCGCGAGACCTGGAATGTTTACGCAAAAAGTATCACCGGTTGCGTTGGTGACGTATCGGGAAAGGATTTCTATTTCTTCCGGAGTGAATTCATCAGTCATAGCGCCTTATTATAGCTCGTAGTGGCAGTGCATTTGCCGTTTGTAGTGAACAGATTTGCTACTTCGAAGAAGTCTGAACCAGCACGAACAAATTGTCGACGGGCAAATGCTCTGCTTCTTCTGCAATGCTAGCAGAGCATTTTCACGTAGATACAAATTTCGGGGAAGCGGCAGAGTTAAGGTAGTTAAGATACGAACACAAGCAGTGTGGAAAATGCTCTGCCACTACAAGTCAACCGATTCCATATATACAGGCACATGAACGTTCCAGCCGTAACTTTCTGCAATTTTCTGCGACAGACTTTGGCTTGCGGAAGTCTCTCCGTGAACAAGAAAGACTTTTTCCGGCGGACGCTGAAAGTTCTGGAGCCACTGCAAAATCTCTTCGTAATCCGCATGGCACGATAGCGCGTCCAAATATTCGATCTTCGCTTCGACAGGGTATTGTTTGCCGTGCACCTTAATCTCCTTGATTCCGTCCACAAGGAGTCTCCCTTTTGTCCCTTCCGCTTGAAATCCAATGAATAATACAGTGTTGAAATGCTCGCTGATTCTGCGTTTTAAATGATGCAGGATTCTCCCGGCGCTTGCCATCCCGCTTGCTGAAATGATGATGCAAGGCTGGGTTCGTGTGTTCAGACTCATAGAATCCTGAACTGTCCTCAACGGACGAACTCCATCCCATTGGAATGGGGTATCGTCTCTCAATTGCAAATGTTCTAATTCTTTAGAAGAATCGGAACGATGATGGTTGTAAATGGACATCGCATCGATTGCCATAGGGCTGTCCACAAAAATAGGAAGTTTCGGAATCTGGCCATTCTCTACCAGATTGCGGAGCAGGAACAGCAGTTCTTGCGTTCTGCCGATGGCGAACGCAGGTACCAGAACGCTTCCCCCATTAGCAAAAGTTCGTTTGATCAGCTCAGTCAGCTTTTTCTTAACATCGACCCTTTGATGCAAACGGTTTCCGTACGTGGATTCCATCACAAGATAATCAGCGGAACGAACTTCATCCGGCCGTTTAATGAGGAATTGGGAAGGTCTGCCAAGGTCGCCGGTAAAGAGGATTGTCTTGTCGCGATACCGGAATTCAATCATGGCAGAACCCAGGATGTGTCCGGCGCGGAGAAAACTGAACGAGAGATTGCTGGACAACTGAACCGGTTTGTAATATTCGAGCTGCTGAAGCTGCTCCAAAACTTTTTTTGCGTCCTCTTCTGTATATAAAGGAAGGGCAGGATCGTGCCTTGTATATTTCTTTTTGTTTGCGAAAGCGGCGTCTTCTTCCTGGATGTGTCCGGAATCCGGCAGAAGCAGCGAGAGCAGGTCCGCTGTCGCGGGTGTGCAAATTACCGGACCGCGAAAGCCAAGTTTTGCAAAGCGGGGCAAGAAACCTGCATGATCAATATGCGCATGCGTGAGCACCACGCAATCGAGACCAGCCGGCTCAAAGGGAAGCTTTGCCCAGTTCCGCTCTTTCCAGATGCGCGGTCCCTGAAACAAGCCGCAATCAACGAGAACTTTCTTTTCCGGGGTTTCAATTAGAAAGCGGGAACCGGTAACGGTCTGTGCTGCACCATAAAAGCTAATTTTCATTTTTTTAACAGAAGAACGCAAAGATCGCAAAGAATATTTAATCTTAGCGCTCTTCGCAACCTTCTGTTCTAAAATTAAATCATTGCAGGGAGCGCGATGTGAAATTCGCTTCCGACGCCCAGCTTGCTTCGAACAAATACAAGGCCGCCGTGCGCAGAAACAATTCGTTTTACAACCGCGAGGCCGAGACCAGTGCCGACACCCTTTAGCGGCGTTTGCCAGTAAGGGTCGAATATGTAGGAAAGGTGCTCGGTAGGAATACCCTGGCCTGTATCTACGACACAGACATCCACGTAGGTGCTGTCTGAATTTACGCCGGATCCTTTGCCGGTGGTCACGCGTAGAATCACTTTGCCACCGGCTGGCGTGAATTTGAACGCGTTACTCAGAAGATTGGAGACTGCGCGCATCATTTTGGGACTATCCACAGAAACGGGCGGCAGGTTCTCGTCCAATTCACTGTAGAAGTTGATCCCTTTCTTTTCCGCCTGTAAAGAAGCTTCTTGCATTGGATCGTGCAAGAGCTCCGGTATCGTGAGGACGCTTCGCCTCAATTCCATTTTATTTGACTCAAATCGGAAAATATCAAGCATATCTTCAACGAGCTGTAAGATCGTTCGTCCCGAAGTGAGACCGGTTGCAATGACCTCTTCAATACGGTCTGCTTTTCCGCCAAATCGCTCTTGCAAGAATTCCAGAGCCAGAATCATTGTGGCTGCGGGCGTTTTCAAATCGTGAACAAGCATGGCAGTAAAGTCTGCTTTGATCCGGTCGAGCTCTTTCAGTTTTTCATTTGACTCTTCCAGCTCTTTCGTACGGTTGCGAAGTTCCTGCTCCAATTCTTTCGCTTCAGTAACATCCCGCATAATTCCACGGGCACCGGATGGATCGCCGTTCTCATCACGCATCAACGAGACGTTAAATTCCAGGTGTCGCAGTTTGCCATTCCGGTCCATCATTGAAACAACAGAACGATCCACACCCTGTTTGATGAGTCTTTCATTGGTTGCTCGCAGGTTTTTTTCAATATCAGGATCGTGAAACAATTCATGAAGCGTGCCGCCAACTATTTCGCTTCGCGGATGCCCGAAGAAACGTTCCCCGGCCGCATTCAAGCTCGTAATCGTTCCATCCAGATCCCTCGTGTAGATGATATCGTTTACATTATCGAACAAGTCATCCAGTCCTTTTTCAACTTCTTGTTTTTTTTCTAACTTAGGTTTCCTGTCTCTTGCTTCCAAGGTTAGATGATCCAGATCGATACCCAACCGGTTTGCCATTCGATAAAGTGAATACCGGCCGATTCCAAGAATTTGCGCGGTCCGAAGTTTGTTTCCGCCGGTCGATTTGAGCACTGTAAGAATGTGATCACGCGTCATCTCATCGAGTGATCGCGACTCCTGTTCGATCGTCTGCTGGCTTTTTTCGGATTCCGGCGCCACTGAAGAAAAAGTGGAAACTGTTTCCGGTCGAAGGCCGAAACTGATCAGATCCTCGATTTGAACGACGCCCGTCCCGTTCAACGTAACGGCCCGTTCGATCGCGTTTTCAAGCTCACGAATATTTCCTTCCCATGGAAGAGTCTTAATCCATTGAATGGTGGCATCGGGAATTGTAACCGATTTGCGCTGGCGGTTATTGCATCTGATTAAGAAATGATGTGTCAGCAGTGGAATGTCATCCTGGCGTTCGCGAAGCGCAGGAATATGGATGTGGATCACGCTCAGCTTGTAGAGCAAGTCTCTTCGAAAGGAAGAGAGCAGGAGCTTTTCTACAGGTTGAGTGGTTGACGCGATCACGCGAATGTCCGCAGGGCGTTCTTCATTGCTTCCAACCGGTTTGATCGTCCGCTGCTGTAACATGCGCAACAGTTTTACTTGAAATGCAGGAACCGTTTCGTTGATTTCATCCAGAAACACGGTGCCACCTGACGCACTTTCAAGAATTCCGCGGTGTGCGACCGAAGCTCCGGCCAGTGCGCCTTTAACGTGTCCGAATAGCTCGCTTTCCAGCAAAGCTTCAGTGAACGCGCCGCAGTTGACTGTAATGAAGGGTTTCCGGGACCTCGTGGAACCCTCATGAATCGACCTGGCCGCAAGCTCCTTTCCTGTGCCATTCTCTCCGGTAATCAGAACAGTGGAATCCGTTTTGGAAATGCGAGCAATCGCCTTGTAGACTTCAATCATCCGAGGGCTCTGTCCGATCATCTGAATCGTTTTGCCGGTGATCTCTTTTTTCGTTTCTCCTTTCTGTTTGTTGGAAAGGAGCGCGCGGCGCAAAACTTCCAGGATTTGATCCTTCGCAAAGGGTTTCGTCATGTACTCAAAAGCATTCAGTTGCATTGCTTCGGCAACCGTTTCAATAGAGCCCTGCCCCGTCATGACCACAATGGGAGTTGTGCTTCCGGATTCATGCAGTTCGCGAAGCACGGACATGCCTGACTGATCCCCAAGCGTGAGATCCAGCAGGATCGTATCAATGGGAGTCGCCATCAGTTTTTCAAATGCTTCGGAAGGGTTCACTGCAAGCTCTATTTCGATTCCTTCAGTTTCCAGAAGGTTGCGAACCATGGATCCAAATTGCGGGTCATCTTCTACAACGAGCACGCGCATTGTTACACCGATTACAGTTTGCGCACCGTAATGCCGGCTTCTTGAAGCAGATTGAGTGCGGTCTCACCCAGCGGGTAATCGTGGTTGTAAATTACTTCACTGATTCCGGCATTGATGATCATCTTCGTGCAGAGCAAGCAGGGAGAGAAGGTGGAGTAGAGCGCCGAACCTTTCAGCGAAGTACCGTGATAGGCTGCCTGCGTAATTGCATTCTCTTCGCCATGGGAGCAGAAACACTCTTCGAGCGAGGTTCCGCTTTTCGCCAGTTGATTGCAGCGTGGACAGCCTCCTTCGTTGCAGTTTCTTGTTCCACGCGGAGTTCCATTGTAGCCGGTTGAAATGATCCGGCGGTCTTTTACAACCACTGCAGCCACTTTTCTTTTTACGCAGTTGCTTCGACTGGCAACAACCTGCGCAATCGACATAAAGTACTGATCCCAATCCGGCCTTCTGGCTTGCTGGAGCACTCTGCCGACAATCTCCGTAGTTTTTTGATGCAAGTCTTCGACGGAACCGTCATTGAGGATCGTATGATCCGCCATCGCCTGGCAATCCTCGATGCTTTGTTTGTGCTCTGAGCTGCTCTGTTTTTCCGCTTCTTCCAACAATAGAAAATCTTCTAATGTTTGCGGGTCCTGTTCTCGTCCGCGGCTCCGAATCCTTTGGAATCGCACTTCCGGAAGCGCGTCCACACTCAACAACACAAAATCTCCTGCGGATCTTAAGGCCAGGACTTCAGCAGGATTTCGGATCGAATCGACAACATAATTCCGATTGGGATCGATTTTTTTTAAAGTCAGCCGCGCGAGAACGTCGGCTCCATATCGTTGCCGCAGTTCATTTCCGGCAAGAATGAGTGTCTCGCGGGTAACCGGAATACTTTTCGAGTGAAGTTCTTCGCGGATTACATCGGACAACGAGTAGTATTCAAAGCTTTTGTCGCGGAGGAACTGAGCAACTTCTCCTTTTCCGGAACCATTCTTTCCCGTGAGGCCGATGATCATGCTAATGGAAAGAGGGCAGGACTTTCGCGCAGGACCCATTCGATCACGGTTTGCAAAGCACCTTCCATCAGAAAACCGGATGCATGGCGGTGACCACCACCTCCAAAGCGGGAGGCGAAGCAGTTCACATCCACGTTTCCACGCGAACGCAAACTCACCTTCACCTTTTCCTGGGGCAACTCGATGAACAATAAAGAAGCTTCCACGCTGTGAATACCGCGCGCGATGTCAACGAATCCTTCGATCTCTTCGACTTCCACACCGGTTTGTTCCATCATGGATTGTGTTATGGCCATCCACGCCAAACGTCCTGCATGCAAATATTCCAGATGAGTCAATGCGCACCCGAGCAACTTTACGCGGGCAGGGGAGCATCTTTCGTAGATTTGATCGTAGATCAATTCTGAACGTATTCCGGTGGAGAGAAGTTGCGCAGCGGCAGCGTGCGTTTGGGAACTGGTATTCGGAAACCGGAATGCGCCCGTATCCGTGAGAATGGATGCATAGAGAGGTTCGGCAATTTGCGCGGTGAGCTCCGATCCCATGAAGTTGATAAACCGGAGAACAATCTCACCGGAGGCGCAAGCATCTTCGCAGATCAGGTTGACGTCTGCGAAATTGCCGTTCACCGGATGATGATCGATGCAGATTTTGATGCCAGGGTGATTCCGGATGAGTTGCGCCATGTTCCCGAGTCTTTCCCAGCGGCTGATGTCAAGAATGAAAACAACTTCGGCATCCGGAAGAGGTCCGGTGCTGTCGAAAAGGCGAATCACGTTCGCCGGATCGAGAAAACGATATTTCCTGGGCGTGGGTGTCGAGTTCACAACTTCAACAGTTTTTCCCATTCCTTGCAGGAGCCTCGCGAGAGCAAGTTCCGAACCGATGCCGTCCCCATCGGGATGAATATGTGTGGTGATCAGGAAACTTTGATGCTGGAGAACTACTTCGCGTGTTTTTTGGAGTTCACAATTCAATTTCTAACCCTTCATGTGATGCGATCGAGTCCTTGAATATTTCTTGAGCTTTCATTTCCATTCTTTCAATGATGGAATCATCGTAAAGCGGATCATAATGAAAAAGAGCCAATCTTTTTGCGCCTGCCTGTGCTGCAACTTCTGCAGCCATGTCAACAGTGCTGTGTCCATAACCCTGAACGACCATATCTCCATGGACATAATCGTCAGTCATGTATTGGGAATCGTGGATCAATAAGTCGGCACCTTTCGCAAAACGGATCAGTTTCTGATCACCGCCCGAGTAACCCTCGGTATCCGTCGCATAAACTAAGCTTTTCCCATCCATTTCTATTCTGTAAACAAACACGCCCCCATTCGGATGAGCAAGACTATGCATCACGCGCACACAAACCTGGAAGGGAACTTGACTGTGATTGTCTCGATAGTAGTTGAAGACCTTCGGTTCACTGCAAGAATCCTCGAGCAAAATGATTTCGGTCTCATGAAGACTACGAATGTTCAGCACAGAGGAAAGTTCAGACAGTGCCACTGGAAAATAAGGGCTAAGCATCGCTGTTGCCAGTCCCTCTTCCAGTTCAACATCTCTCAATCGCGGACCATACAGGTAACAGGTGGTTGTGGGAAGGTAAGCTGGTTTAAAAAATGCAAATCCCTGCGTGTGATCGTGATGGGTGTGGCTGAAGAGAATCGTCATTGTGGTCAGCTGGCGTTCGCTCTTGGATGGCAGATGATTCTTCATCATCTCATTGCCAAGGCTAACAATACCTGTTCCAGCATCCAGAAGAATGAGATGATTTCCAGCGCGCACCTCCACGCAGGAAGTGTTGCCACCATAACGAACCGTTCCGGAACCAGGTGAGGGATGGCTTCCGCGGACTCCACGAAATCTAACTGTGAATTTGTTGCTGCCCGCTGTCATATAAGGTCCTACAGGACCCGTTTCAAGCTAACTCATGTTAGCAATAAAAGTTCAAGGGTTCAAGGGTTGGTTCAAGCCGCCTTCAATTCATCGATAGAAACGCCCGAAATGTAGGAAATGTAAGCGGGCACAAGAGGTAAAACACACGGAGAAATGAAAGAAAGAAATCCTGCAGCAATTGCAGTGATCATGTTGGCCTGGTGGCCCAGACTCGCTTCGAGACCTACGCCAAAAGCGGACGCAAGCCAGCCGCTCATGCGCGTAAACTGATTTGTTGCGACCAGAATTCCGATGAAAATCAACAGCAAACCGCTGACCAGCTCAATCGCTTTGTAGTTTCGCTTGATCACTTTGAACACGCTTACCGCATAGTTGAAAGCGATGCCGGTCAATAGAAAGGGTACGCCGAGTCCTGCTGAGTAAAGAACTAGTAAGAAGATTCCATCCGCGATTGTTTCTTGGTTTGCAGCAATCAACAAAATCGAACTTAGGATCGGGCCGATGCAGGGGGTCCATCCAAAGGCGAATGCGCCTCCGATGAGAAAGGAGCTGAGCATCCCGAGTGGTTTCCCCTGCACATTGAATCTTTTTTCGTATGTAAGAAAGGGGATCTGAAAAACGCCTGCGAGATGCAGTCCAAGAACAATGATCAGCATGCCACCGACAACATTGATGTAAGTCTTGTACAGGACGAGGTATTGTCCAAGCAGGCTTGCGGTTGCTCCCAGTGAAGCGAAGACAACAGTAAAACCTGCTACAAATAACAGTGTGTTGATAATGACTTTACGCATAATCCATGTAGCGCAGGCGTCCCGCCTGCGAGATTCGCAGACGAGACGTCCGCGCTACTTTGTTTACAAATTACTGAGAAACGTTAACAGACAGCGGGCGCCGAAACCGCTGGCGCTGCGCGGATAAATAGACCAATCCCTTTCCTGCCAGGAAGGTCCTGCAATATCCAGATGAGCCCAGCGCGGATGATCCACAAATTCAGACAGGAATAACCCGCCTTGAATGGATCCGGCTTCCGGAATCCCGCTAGAATTTTTCATATCCGCAATATCGCTTCTGATCAGATCTCGATAATGATCCGGCATCGGAAGCGGCCACATGATTTCTCCTGATGATTTTCCTGCTTCCACAATCTGCTGAATAAAAGTATCGTTGTTGCCCATGACCGCTGCAACAAGGCGTCCTAAACCGATTACCTGAGCTCCCGTTAGGGTTGCAATGTCGATCAGGTAGTCCGGTTTTAGAGATTGTGCGTACACGAGTCCGTCCGCGAGAGCCAATCTTCCTTCCGCGTCTGTGTTCGTGATTTCGATGGTTTTGCCGTTCATCGCGCGCACAACATCGCCAGGACGGTTTGCGGCATTATCCGGCATATTTTCGGTTGCCATCAAAAGCGCCGTAATTTTCACAGGCATTTTCAATTCACAGGCTGCGCGAATGCAGGCCAGGGCTGTGGCGGCGCCGGCCATATCCGATTTCATGCTTTCCATTCCCTTTTCTGTTTTTAATGAAAGGCCGCCGGAATCAAATGTTAATCCCTTTCCCACAAAACAAACATGCGCTTTTGACTTGCCCTCCGGCTTGTAAGTGAGATGAATCATTCGTCCCGACACCACGCTTCCTTTTCCGACGCTCAAAAAAGCGTTCGCTCCCATTTTCTCAAGCTGAGCCGTTTCAAAAACGCGAAGATTCAAACCATTCTTCCTGGCAACGTCTGTGGAGATTTCAGCAAGTCTTTCCGCATTGAGAATGTTTGGTGGTTCATTCACAAGATCACGAACGAACATTGCGGCAGAAGCAAAAATTTTTGCTTTCTGCAAAGCGGAAGCTTTTGCGTCTGAGGCGATAAGGAACACCGTTTGAAGAACCGGCTTCGGATCCTTTTGAGGCTTGAATCGCTTGAACGAGTAAGAAGCCAGGATGCTTCCTTCCGCGATGGCCTGTACTTCTTGTTCATTTTGAGGATCAAATGCCAGTGATATCTGTCTGAGACTTTTTTGCTGCGCCGATCGGACCGCGGAATAGGCGGCTTCACGCAGTTCATTGGCGCGCAGATCTTTTCCAGGGAAAGAGGTCAGAATAATGCGCGGGATTTTCTTGTTACCCGTGTAATAAACGGCAGCATGCTGCCATTTTACGAGAAATGCCTCTTCCTTCCGGAGCCGGCTGATCGCACCTTTCGTTTGCGCATCGAATTTCAGCCCGGCCGGGGTCAAAGCGTTACCCGGCAAGGCAAGAATAGCCACGGCGTCAATCTCCGCAGGGCCCTTCCAGAATCTCACACTCGGCATAAGGAGCAAGATTATATTCCGATTCTCATTGTTTGCAATCTCTTTAATCGATTGAACTGCCTTGATTTAGATTGCAAAACTCTGATAGAATGCCTTTCATCTCTACGGGAGCGTGTCCGCGCGCCAATGAACCAATGGCGGTCGAAGTCTGACCAGATTTCCGATCTGGCAAATCAGGTCTCGGAACTTAAAAGAGAACTGGATCAAACCCGCCAATCACACAGAGCTCTCCAGCAACAACACCACACCTTAAAACTTCAGAACGAACGTTTGATGAAAATGGAAGCGCAACATCAGAACGCGCGCAAGAGTATGCTGGAAAAGCGGATTATCTTTTCCCGCGCTGTGATGCTATTTCCTTCCAATGTAGTGATCGGGGACCGCCTGGAGAATTGCATTTTGAAAATTTATCGCGGCAACCATTTGCTGATCGATGATACAGCAGAATTGATCAACTGCCGGATTATCGGACTGGAACACTATGCCGATCAAACTCTTCCACGCCTGAATCGTCCTTTCGGCACAATTGAAATTAAAGGAGTTTTCTACAATACAAATTCCAGGCGATTTGCGATTTCCACTTTTGAACGTGTTGTGATCCATAGAGGAGTGCGGTTCCGCGGAAATGTTTGCGCTTCCAGCATTGTGATTCCTGAGTTAACAAAGATCCGCGGACGTTTTGCCAGCAGAGAGCTGCTGGAGCAGAGAAAGAAGCGGAAACAGCTCATGCGGCTCCCTTCTAATCTATTAGACAATCGGATTGATGAAGAATTGTAAAATGCAGATGTATAATCGGAATGTTGAACTACCTGTTGTTCTTCTGAATTTCACATAACAAAGTAGCGCGGCCGTCCCGGCTGCGAAGCTTCGCAGGCCAGAGGCCCGCGCTACCTTGTTTATTTTTCTATAGAGGTGATGTGCTGTTATGAATCAAGACCGAGTTACAAAACTGGCTGAAGGAACAATTGTCAAAGGTGAGGTTTCATTTCCCGGTGGAAAACTGCGAATTGAAGGCGAATTGCATGGCAATGTGAATTCAGCGGATAGTGTGGAAGTGGTGCAAAATGGGCGGCTTCTCGGTGATGTGCTGGAAGCCAACGAAATCGAACTTTTGGGAAAAATCGAAGGAAACATAAAGACCAAAAAACTGGTAGTTAGGCCGACCGGCATCCTGACCGGGAATTTAGAGGTGGAGCACTTCGTAATGGAGGAAGGCGGAAAAATACTGGGCGAGGTAAAGATGAACCTCGGCGAAGTCCGCGAAGCATGGAAAGCGGTCGCCGGAAATAAGCGTTAAACCGGCTGCGACTGCGTCATGCGGCGTCGTCAGTGGCTTATTTCTGCGTTCCTTTTCCTGACATCGGTTATTTTTTTGCTCTTTTCCAAGACACTTTTCACGTCCGGCACGTCGGAAAGGAACGGGGCGCTGGCGCTCTCTGAAGCCAGCGAATGTCATGCGTTATTATTGCCGAACAGGGAGTACTATCCTTATTTGAAGGGCTTTTTCCAGAAAGCGGAAAAAAGCATAGTTGGAACTGTCTATCTGGTGAGAGCGAACAGCTTTCCCGACAATGAACCCTCCGATTTGCTTCGGGAATTGATTGCCGCCAGCAAACGGAATGTGCAGGTGGAGATCCTTCTTGAAAATTCAGAGGATAAAGATTCTCTGGAATCCAACCGGTTCGCGGCTCAGATGCTGGAAAAAGCGGGAGTGCAGGTTCGTTTTGACAGCGCAAAGATTGCTACTCACGCCAAGACTTTTGTCATTGATGGGCGTTACTGTTTTCTCGGCAGTCACAATCTCACGCACGCCGCCATGGCCCGCAATGCTGAACTTTCCATCTTCGTGGATTCACCTGAAATGGGCGAAAAGATCACGAACTTTGTTCGGCAAATTCCCAGATAGCAAACCAGCCTGCTATAATTGATTCACTTTTTTGCGGGGGCATATTGGCTTATTCTTCCGTTTCCAGAGCTTTGCTCTTGTTTAGAATCCTCGTTGTAGCCATTCTCTATTTCGTTTTTGCTCGAATTGGCCTTTCGCTGTCGATCGCTGCCACAAACGTTTCTCCTGTCTGGCCAGCCGCCGGCATCGCTCTCGCGTCGATGCTCTTGTTTGGTTTCCGAATCTGGCCCGCGATTATGCTCGGCGCATTCATCGCGAATTACCTCGTAGGATCATCACTCATTGATTCCTTCTTGATATCCACCGGAAACACTTTGGAAGCCTGCCTCGGTTTCTATTTGTTGAATCGCTATGCGAACGGACCGAACTTTCTGCAGCGGGTAGAAGACGTTCTAAAATTTGTGCTTTTGGCCGGTTTTGTTTCTACTGTTGCAAGCGCCTCTATCGGAACTGCTTCTCTTTTTCTGACGGAGTCGAACGACCGCATTCCTCTGACATATCTATGGTCGACTTGGTGGCTTGGTGACATGATGGGGAACTTGTTGATTGTGCCGGCTGTTATGGCCTGGAGAAAAAGAGAAACGCACGAAACAAAGGCGAGCGAGATTGCGGACGCGATTGTGGTCTTTGCTTCGATCGTGGCGGTGACTGTCCTGGTATTTAACGGAAACTTTGAAGTCGGAATACCGCTGGTGTACCTGACCGTGCCGCTCTTTATTTGTGCAGCCGCTTTTCGGTTTGGCCAAAAAGGGGCAACCCTGGCAATTTTAATTGTTTCGACTATCGCAATTCTGGGAACCACGCAAGGAGAAGGGCCTTTCGACAGACCGAATTTAAATGAATCGCTTCTATTGCTTCAAGTTTTTATTGGCTCGATTCAACTCACGGCACTGATTCTTGGAGCCAGCCTGATAGAAAGAAAATCCGGGGAGGCGGTTCTGCGTGAATCGGAAGCGAAATCCCGTTCGCTTGTGGAACGTGTTCCCGCGATCGTTTATCAGGTGGAATTCGGTGAGACTCTTTCCTGGCGATACGTCAGCCCGCGAATCAAATCCATTCTTGGTTTTACTGCGGAAGAATGGACTTCCGACTCACAACTCTGGTCCAGGCATGTTCATCCGGACGACCGCGAAGAAGTACTCAGCAAAGGAATGCGAAGCAGCCTTTCCGGAAAACCGTTCGTCTGTGAGTACAGAATGTTTGGGCGTGACGGCAACATCGTCTGGTTTCGCGATGAAGGGAACGTCATCAGAGATAAAGGACGAAAAACCGTATTCATTCAGGGAATCATGCTGGACATCACGGAAAGGAAACGCGCCGAACTTCTTCAGGCCATTTTGCACCGTCTTGCAGAAAAAACAAGTGTCACGCAAAATATGGAGCAGTTCTACGCAGTAGTGCACGAAAATATTTCCGAGTTGATCGATGCCCGGAACTTTTACATTGCTTTGTATGATCCGTCTACGCAGACATTTTCTTTCCCTTACATATCGAGCGAAAAAACAGACACTTTGGATCTCAGGCGCGCGGCAAACGCTCTGAACTTTTACGTACTTTCTAACGGGGCCTTGTTGGCCGATGCCGAGAAAATCCGGGAACTCGTGAAGAGTGGAGTCATTCCTGAAGAGGAAACGTCGTATCTTTCGTGGTTAGGCGTGCCTTTGAAGTCCGGTGAGAATACTCTGGGTGTCATTGCAGTTCAAAGTTATCTGGAAGAAAAGAAGTTTCTACCTGCGGACCTGAACGCTCTGGTGCTTGTTTCTGACGAAGTCGCAACTACTCTGGAGCAAAAACGCGCGGAAAAAGCTTTGCAAGTCAAATCTGCGCAGCTCCAGTCCATTAATCAGGCGATGACCATGTTTTTGGAAACGAACAGCTGGAAATCCGCAAGCCATTTAATTCTCCAATCTGCTCTCCGGGAAACCGGGAGTGAATATGGTTTTATTGGTATTGTTACCGATGAATCTACTCTACGGGTCCTTGCCCATGAAGGAATCGTCTGGGATGCCGATGTCAATCGCGAGTTTTATGAAGAAGCGCAGCGAACTTATGCCGAAAAGGGGTATCTTGAATTTCCCAATTTAAAAAACCTTTTTGGCTCCGTAATCACACAGGCTTCTCCTGTGATTTCAAACGATCCGCTGCGCGATCCGCGATCAGCCGGTTCCCTTCCGAAAGGCCATCCTCCTCTGAATTGTTTTCTGGGAGTTCCTTTTCACTATGCAAACCAGGTTATCGGTATGATCGGTGTCGCCAATAGACCGAACGGATACACAAGCACTGATCTTGAAAAACTCGATTATCTTTCGCAGACAACTTGCGTACTTTACCAGAGCTATCTGCAGGCTCAGAAACAGGAAGCGCTTCAGGAGGAGCTCCGCCAATCCCACAAAATGGAAGCGATCGGTCGTCTGGCGGGAGGTGTGGCTCACGATTTTAACAATTTGCTGATGGCGATTACGGGATACTGTGAACTGGTGTTGATGAGACTAAGCACCAATCCATTGAACCGTGAAATGAATGAAATCTTGAAAGCCGCCGAGCAAGGAGCGGCTTTAACACGCCAGTTGCTCGCTTTCGGAAGAAAACAGATTCTCATGCCGCGCGTTATCCATCTCGATAAGGTCGTTAGAAACATGGAGGACCTTCTCCGTCGTTTGCTTGGTGAAGACATTGAATTGATGATTGTTTCTCAGAACAATCTTGGGAATGTGAAAGCAGACCCCGGTCAGATTGAGCAGGTCATCATGAATCTTGCTGTGAATGCCAGGGATGCGATGCCGGATGGAGGCAAACTCTTTCTGCAGACGTTCAATGTAACGGTCCGAATCGACGATACCAGGAAGCCCGTTGGTGTTTCAGCTGGAACCTATGTGCTTCTTCGAGTCCAGGATACGGGTCAAGGAATGGATGAGGATACGTTGAAGCGAGTTTTTGAACCATTCTTTACGACGAAACAAACCGGCAAGGGAACAGGTCTTGGTCTGGCGACCGTTTATGGGATTGTCAAACAGAGCAGTGGATATGTGAATGTGGAAAGTAAGCGAGGTTCCGGCACAACTTTTGATATCTACTTGCCACAGGTTGATGAGCCTTTGGAAATGCCGGCGATCACTGCCGGTTCGCGGCCGGATTCTTCAGAGCTTTTACGAATGATTTTGCTGGTTGATGATAATGAAGCTGTAAGAAGAGCGACTTCTGCGTTATTGCAAGCGCGTGGTTTTGCAGTTCTGGAGGCATCGAACGGACAGGAAGCCGTCATCATAGCCGAACAGCATCCTGGCGCGATTGATTTGCTGATCACAGACGTGGTAATGCCCCGGATGGGCGGAGCGAATCTAGCCGAAGCAATTTTGGAAAAGAGACCCAATACAAAAATTTTATTCATGTCGGGTTATTCGGAAGAGTCTGTTCTTGGTCGTAACCCCAGCGCGACATTCCTTCAAAAACCATTCTCTCTGGGAACCTTCTTGGAGCGCATTAGCGAATTACTCGATTATCCGGACAAAGCAATTTAGTGCGAACGATTCAAATCAACGGCGGAATTCTGGATAATGCATCTCTAAGACTATGCGTAGATGCTTTGCGGAAAAGTGAAATTCTTTGCTATCCAACGGAAACCTTATACGCGCTTGGAATAGATTTATGGGATGAGGATGCGCTTCATAAGCTGTACGCGTTAAAAAACAGACCTCCCGAAAAACAACTTGCACTCATTGCCTCCGACATTTCAATGGTTGCGACCGTTTGTGACACTGGGGATTCACGTTTTGCTGCGTTAGCCATGCGGTTTTGGCCCGGTCCTCTCACCATCGCGCTTCCTTCTACGGACCGGTCCACGTCTTTTGCGATCCGTGTTTCGTCGCATCCGGTTGCGCGCCAAATCGTTGAAGCCTTCGGTTCACCATTGGTTTCCACGAGTGCCAATCTGACGGGAGAGCCGGCGGTCAGCGATCCTCAATCGTTATCAGAACAGATTACGGCCGGAGTCAGTATCCTCGTCGACGGCGGAATCTTAGCAGGAGGAGCACCCTCGACAATTGTTTCTTTGGTCGAACGGCCCGGAAAAATTTTACGCGAAGGAGCCATTCCGGCAGCAGAAATTGTATCCTTATTATAGTGATGCAAAAAAACGAGATTCGACTGTCCGAAAACCATCCATCGCTGCTGGAAAAAGGTTTTGCAGAATTCGGAATTTATTCGCCGCTCATTGTCAGTCCTGATTCCTTTCTGATCGATGGCTATCGAAGGTTTCAAATGCAGCAAAAGGATGTCGTGAATGCAATTGAGATGGATGTGCCTTGTCTGTTTTCCGCGGCGGTGGAAATGAATCGCAACACGCGTAAATGGGATGAGATCGACTGTTTTCTCTGGTCGCGATGGGCAAAATTCCTGCAGGTTGAGAACCATCCTCTTGCACGGCGGAATTTTCCCCCGGATTTGAATCAGGCGCCGGACAGGATGCTGTTTGCTCTGGCGAATCGTCGCATTGAACTCGGACAAGCGCTCAGAATTCTTCAAGCGCCCGCAGGCAGCTGGTCATTTTTTGTGGAATTCTTATCTTCAAACGTGCGTTTGAACGTGAACGAAACCGCCATTTTTATTGAAATGACTTTTGATCTTGCAAATCGCTGGCAAACGAAAAATCTGAAACAGGTGATGGAGAATGAAAAACTGCAAGCCGTGCTGGACGGGGCGGGAAACACTTCTCGGCGTGCAGGCGAAGCCTTGTTGAAAGAAATGCGTAATTTACGCTATCCTTTACATCAGCAGAAAACTCAAGAATTGTCCTCAGCCTGGCAACAGCTCAATTTGGAGAATTTGCAGGCAAAGAAAGGCCTGTTCCTTGACAAGGGCGTGCTTGAGATTACAATCAGGGCTCGCTCTCAGGAGGAAATGTCTAAGAGGATAAGGGAACTTTCTGAAAGCCTGACTTCACCGGCCTGGGACAGAATTTGGGAATCATGAATAGCAAATCAAAAAATGAGTTACTCGTTTTAATTGTTCTGCTGGCCTTACTATCTATTTCTGTCTATTCCCAATTCTCAAGTAATGAGCAGTCCAACAACATTTCGAGCAGATCAAAGTCAAGCTCACGTGGAACGGTGGCAGTGAACGAAGTCCTGAATGTGGATTCGCTATCAAACGAGGTTCCGCAATTTTCCGGTGTGAAACGGAACATATTTCAGTTCGGTGCAGGCGCTGGATCTGCCGAGTCACAAACTCCAATGATTCGTATTCCTGAAGCTGAGCCTGAAGTGGATGAGCGCCCTTCCGTTCCAACCGTTCATTACCTCGGTTTCTACTATGAAAAGGAAAGCGGTTTAAAATTGGCGGCGCTATCCAATAGCGGGAGAATTTATGTTGGAAGGGTCGGCCAGATTCTTAGCGGAAAATATGAGGTGATGCAGATTGCCGACGATCATGTGATTCTCAAAGTGCTCAACGAAGAAGCGAAAACTATCCGCGTTCCCCTGGGCAAAGCCCCTGCCTCATTTATTGATTGGAAAAAGGAGCAAGAAGAGTGAAAGAAGATCGCGAGGCCATCGATCTCGCTTCCGAACTTTTTCGTCGCGCTTACGAATGTCAGATGTCGGGC
Source organism: bacterium (assembly GCA_022616075.1). Lineage (NCBI taxonomy): Bacteria > bacterium. The sequence goes on along the minus strand of JAKEFK010000179.1, from coordinate 20,329 downwards.
AGACTGGAAGAGGCGATTGAATTGTACAAAGAATCGATTGAAGTTTACCCAACAGCCGAGGCATATACCTTTTTAGGTTGGACTTATAGTTTTCAAGGACTTCTGGATGAGGCAATCGACGAATGTAAAAAAGCGATTGAAACTGATCCCGATTTTGGAAATCCATATAACGACATCGGTGTTTACTTGATTGAAAAAGAGATGTATGAGGATGCGATTCCCTGGCTCAAAAAAGCGATTCAAGCCAAAAGATACGAGTCGTACCACTATCCCCATTACAATCTCGGCCGTGTTTATCTTCAGCAGGGAATGTTGAAATGGGCACAGCAGGAATTTGAAAAAGCGCTTGTGATCGCTCCCGACTACGGACTTGCGCTCGATGCGCTGGAAGGGTTAAAAAGGCAAATCAACTAACCATGAATCTTGCCGGCAAGACAGCTTTCCTTACCGGCAGCGCCCGTCGTTTGGGACGGGCCCTCGCGATTCACTTGCGTAAAGCCGATTGCAGCATCGTTGTTCACTATAATCGTTCCGAAGAGGAAGCGAAATCGCTGCAGGCGGAAACCGGATGCAGGCTGTTTCAGGCGGACTTCTCCGAAATCTCAATCAAAAATTTGCAGAACAGGCTTAAGGAGGAAATCGGTTTTGTAGACATTCTTGTGAATAATGCCTCTTCTTTTTCCCATTCCGACTGGGAGGACGTAGGGGAAGAGCAGTGGGACCACGACATGTCTGTAAATCTGAAAGTCCCATTCTTTTTGGCGCATTTTTTCGGCAGGCAAATGAAAGTGAATGGCTTTGGAAAAATTATCAACCTTACTGATATTGCCGCTGAACGCGCCTACTTGAACTACCTTCCTTACAGCGTTGCCAGATCGGGCGTCGTTGCGTTCACCCGGGCGCTTGCAAGAGCGCTTGCGCCCGAAGTCCAGGTGAATGCGATCGCTCCCGGTTCGATTTTGTTTCCAGAGGATATGCCGCTATATCTTCAAGAAAAGATTCTGAGCAAGATTCCGGCCGGCAGACTTTGCACGATCGAAGAATTTTTGAACACGGTTGATTTTTTGCTGGTGGATGTGGATTATATTACCGGCCAAACGATTATTCTCGATGGTGGAAGATCACTGACATGGTGAATTTGATGCGAATTCCTACTTATGGTTGGCATCAACAAAAAGGTGCCGTTTTCGAAGATTATTTCGGTTTGGAAATCCCTTCTCATTACGGAGATCCGGGGCAAGAATACTGGCACATTCGAAAGGATTCAGGCGTGCGAGACGTGAGCCATTTCGGAAAAGTTCGCGTTACCGGGCGGGATCGTCTTCGTTTTCTCAACGGGATGCTGACCAGTGAGATTAAAACTCTGGAACCGGGTAAGGGAACATACGCTTTATTTCTGGATGTAAAAGGCCACATCCAGTGCGATATGAAGGTTTACGCTTTCCCCGATCATCTTCTCCTTGTTTTGCAGCACTATCTGGTGGAGAAACTGATGACCGGTCTGGACCGGTACATCATGAGCGAAGACGTCAAGATGCAGGATGTGACGTCCGAATTCGCAATGATTCAGGTGCTCGGTCCCGGATCCGGGCCCTTCCTGACAGAAAAGGGGTTGGACAATTTACCGGAGCCTTCCTACAATCATCGTACTATTGATATAGCAGGATCGCCGTCAAATCTGATACGGCTTCCTTCCGGTTGTGCTCTGCTTGTCCCGGTTTCTGGAGGTGCTGATGTCCTCTCGTTTCTGGAAGGTGCTCCGATCGGCGCCAGGGCTTTTGAAGTGTTCCGGATTGAATCCGGTCTTGCTTTGATGCACCGGGACATGGACGAATCCAATTTTCCACAGGAGAGCGGCCTGAAACACACGCTCGATTTTCAAAAGGGCTGCTATCTGGGACAGGAGACTATGGCGCGGATCGATGCCCAGGGTCACGTGAACCGTCATCTGATGGGCTTTGCCCTATCAGCCCCGGTGAACGCCGGAGATAAAGTGTTTCGTGACAGCAAGGAAGTGGGAAGAATCACAAGCGCAGCCCATTCGTTCCTCCTGAACCAGCCTTTTGCCATAGGCTACATTCGCAGAGAATTCGCCAGGGAAGGGGAACGGGTGGAAGCGGGCCTGAGTAATACTACAGCAATAGTACGGCAACTGCCACTGAAGAGTTGAAATGCGAAACGTGCCGAAACTCGAATTGGAAGACGTGAAAATCATTCTTGCAGCCGCCGAGTCGGAAGCACGAAAAATAGGCGTGGACATGGATATTGCAGTGGTGGATGCTGGAGGGCACTTGCTTGGTTTTTACCGCATGGATCAGGCGAAGGTAACGAGCATTCAAATTGCAATTGATAAGGCTTTTACATCGGCAGGAACGCGTAAAGCCACACGCGATTACAAACCGGTCGGAGCTCCAGGCGGACCAGCCTTTGGAATCCATGCCAGCAACCAGGGGCGATTTGTGATTTTCGGCGGGGGATTGCCAATCATCGTAAACGCGGAATGTATCGGAGCTGTCGGATGCAGCTCGGGCAGCCCGGAACAGGATGAACAGGTTGCACAGGCCGGGATCGAAGCATTTATGACGGGCTTGTAGTAGCGCGGGTGTCCCGCCTGCAGCTTGCGCAGACGAGACGTCCGCGCTACACACAGGTGATACTTTTATGAAAAAAGTTGCTGTTCTGGGAGCCGGCACGATGGGTTCGCAAATTGCCGCTCATCTTGCAAACGCTTCGATTCCTTGTTTGCTTTTTGACCTTCCCGGTCTGGCTCTGGCATCGCTCGAGCGTCTGAAAAAAATGGATCCTGCGCCGCTGTTTGACCCATCTCTGCTTTCACTCATTGAACCACTTGATTTTGGAACTCATTTCCCGCGCTTAAAGGAAGCGGATTGGGTGCTCGAAGCGGTGATTGAGAATCTCGATACAAAACGAGAATTGCTCCGCGCGATCGCTCCCCACCTTCGTCCGGATTCCATTGTGACTTCCAATACCTCCGGAATTCCTTTGACCACCATCGCTTCGGAGATGCCTCCGGATTTCAAAAAACGGTGGTTTGGAACACACTTTTTCAACCCGCCCCGCTATTTGAAACTTCTCGAATTGATTCCTACTAAGGAAACGGACGAAAAGTTCTTGAATATCATCGCTGACTTTGGCGACCGTTTTCTTGGAAAAGGTATTGTTTACGCAAAAGATACTCCGAATTTCATTTCCAACCGGCTCGCAACTTTCGGCGCGCTCTATACGTTGAGAGTCATGCAGGAAGAACAGCTTTCGATCGAAGAAGTGGATGCATTGACAGGCTCGATTGTGGGGCGGCCTAAAACGGCAACATTTCGCTTGTTCGACCTTGTCGGAATCGATGTGCTCGGCCTGGTTGCAAAAAATCTATATGAAAACGTTCCGGATGATGAAGAACGGGAGATTTTTCGACTCCCCGGTTTTCTGGAACAGATTCTGGAACGAAAATGGCATGGGAACAAAACAGGTCAGGGATTCTACAAGAAGTCGGGAAAAGAGATTCAGGCTCTAGATTATCAAACTCTGGAGTATCGCCACCAGAAAAAAGTCGGATTCCCTTCTGTGGAAATGGTAAAGCCGATCGAAAACCCGGTTGAACGGATTTCGAATCTGATCCGCGGAAAGGACAAGGCCGGATCTTTCCTGTGGAAAACGACTTCTGCATTCCTTGCCTACGCTGCAAATAGAATTCCCGAAATCTCCGATGACATACTGAACATCGATAATTCCATGAAGTGGGGATTTGGCTGGTCCCATGGTCCGTTCGAACTCTGGGATGGAATCGGTCTGGCGGAATCAGCAAAAAGAATGAAGCAGGAAGGAAAGCGATTTCCGGAATGGCTGGAGCGTCTGCTGCAGCAACCGACTCCTTCCTTTTATAAGGTGGAGAAAGGTCAGCGGCACTACTGGGATATTTTCACGGACACTTACAAGCCGGTTCCTCAAAAAGAGGGGATTTTGTTTCTTGATTCCTGGAAGCGGGAACACGGCGTGATCAAGAAGAATGCCGGTGCAAGTCTGGTAGATCTCGGGGACGGAGTCGTGTGTCTTGAGTTTCACTCCAAGATGAATTCGATCGGCGGCGATACGATTCAAATGGCACGAGCAGGGATTGAACTTCTCGATAAAGGTTACGAAGGGATGGTGATCGCCAATCAGGGCGAGCATTTTTCTGCAGGCGCGAATCTAATGTTGCTTTTGCTGGAAGCGCAGGAAGGAAACTGGGATGAGCTGAATCTTGCGATCAAAGCTTTTCAACAGATGACGATGTCCTTTCGGTACTCATCCAAACCGGTGGTAGCTGCGCCCTTTCAGCTCGCCCTCGGGGGTGGATGCGAGGTCTGTCTCGGGTCGGATGCCGTGCATTCGGCTGCTGAGGTTTACACAGGATTGGTGGAGATTGGCGCAGGGTTAATTCCTGCCGGTGGCGGGACCAAAGAGATGCTTGCCAGACAGATGGCGAAAGTTCCAGCCGGCGCGGATCCCCTACCTTTCTTGCGTAAGGCTTTCGAATCGATCGCGCTCGCAAAGGTCTCGCGCTCAGTCCTGGAAGCAAGGAAGCACGGTTATTTCGAAGAATCGGACACCTTCAGCATGAACACGGACCGGCTCGTTCAGGATGCTAAGAATGTAGTACTACGCTTGTCGAAGTCCTATCGCAGGCCGCAGCCGCGCAAAGACATTCTTCTGATGGGCAGGGCCGGCTTTGCGTACCTGCAGATCGGCGTCTATCTCATGAAAGAAGCGGGTTACATCAGTGAATATGATGCGAAGCTCGGGGAGAAGATCGCCTGGGTGCTGACGGGCGGGGATCTGACGGAACCGGCACGCGTGGACGAACAATATGTTCTGGACATGGAACGAGAAGCATTCTTATCTTTGTTAGGTGAGCGGAAAACTCAGGAGCGGATCCAACACCTTCTGAAAACCGGCAAACCTCTGAGGAATTAATTTTCTGTAGTGGCAGAGCATTTTCAGTAGCTTAAATGTAAGCTACTGAAAATGCTCTGCAACTACTACTTTTGTAAAAACTAGGAGTTTGTATGCAAGAGGCATTTATCGTGGCGGCGGCAAGAACAGCGGTCGGCAAGGCGCCTAAAGGAACTTTGCGCAACACAAGGCCGGATGACATGGCGGCCTTCGTGATTCAGGATTTGTTGCGCAGAGCTCCTGAAATCCAAAAAGAAGATGTTGAAGATGTGATTCTTGGATGCGCGATGCCTGAAGCGGAGCAAGGTTTGAACGTGGCCCGGATGGCGTCGTTCAGGGCCGGTTTGCCGGTAAGCAGCTCCGCCATCACCGTCAACCGTTTTTGCGCCTCCGGATTGCAAGCGATTGCATTTGGAGCAGAACGGATCATGACAGGTTCCGCGGATTGCATCATCGCAGGTGGCGCCGAAAGCATGAGCCTGATTCCGATGGGAGGGCATCGTGTGATGCCGAATCCGGTCCTGGTTCAAGAGAATCCGAATGCATACATTTCCATGGGACTCGGAACGGAAACGGTTGCGCGCAAGTACAACATCAGCCGTGCAGATCAGGATCAATTCTCGTTGAGTTCCCACCTGAAAGCGATTGCCGCGATCGAAGCGGGAAAATTTCAAGATGAGATCGTTCCATTGGAACTCGAAGAAGTGTATCTGCAAAATGGAAAACGCACGAAAAAGGGTGTGCGGTTTGAAATCGATGAAGGTCCACGCAAAGACACAAGTTTCGAAGCGCTTTCCGGATTGAAGCCCGCGTTTCGTCCGGACGGAATGATCACCGCTGGGAATTCATCGCAAACCAGCGATGGGGCTGCGGCGGTGATACTCGTTTCACGAAAAAAAATGGAGGAGCTTGGACTGAAGCCGCTTGCCAGGTACGTGGCTTATGCCACAGCCGGAGTTCCACCGGAGCTTTTTGGCATCGGACCGGTTCATGCAATTCCCAGGGCGTTGAAGATTGCGGGATTTAATAAGGATAATCTCAAAGTGATCGAATTGAACGAAGCGTTTGCTGCGCAATCTCTGGCTGTTATTCGAGAAACCGAATTGAATCCGGACGTCATCAATGTCAACGGTGGCGCGATTGCGCTGGGGCATCCCTTAGGTTGCACGGGCGCAAAGTTAACGGTGAGCATCATTCAAGAACTGAAACGAAAGGGAGGCGGTTACGGCATGGTGACGATGTGTGTCGGTGGCGGAATGGGAGCTGCCGGAATATTTGAAGTATAATCGCGCAAAGTAGCGCGGGCGTCCCGCCTGCGAAATTCTGAATGCGCGGAGGGATCCTATGGGCACTGTAATGGAAGAAATCAAGCTGGGAAAGAAAGGCGGGGGATTCTTGCTGGAGCAGATTCAGCCGGAAGAAACTTTTGCGCCGGAAGATTTCTCGGAAGAGCAGCAGATGATTGCTCAGACCGTGGAAGACTTCATGGAACAGGAAGTTTTGCCGTTGGTTCCCCGCATCGAAGAAAAGGAATTGCAGTGCACCGTTGATCTTTTGCGTAAAGCCGGTGAATTGGGATTGTGCGGCGTGGAAGTCCCGGAAAAATACGGCGGGTTAGGTCTCGACAAAACGTCGGCGATGCTGGTTGTTGAAAAGATGACGAAATACGCCTCGTTTGCTGTTTCTTTCGGCGGCCATACCGGAATCGGGACTCTTCCCATTGTTTATTTCGGAAATGAAGAACAAAAGAAAAAGTATTTGCCGAAATTCGTAACAGGCGAGTGGATTTCTTCTTACGCGCTGACCGAGCCCGGTTCGGGTTCGGATGCTCTTGCCGCAAAGACGACTGCAGTGTTATCACCCGATGGCAAAGAATACATTTTGAACGGAACCAAAATGTGGATTACCAATGCAGGTTTTGCAGATGTGTTTATCACTTTTGCGAAAGTCGATGGAGATAAGTTCAGCGGTTTCATCATCGAAAAAGGTTTTCCCGGAGTTTCCACAGGCGCTGAGGAAAGGAAGATGGGGATTCGCGGTTCCTCTACGCGCGTGTTGATTCTGGAAGATGCGCGCGTGCCGGTCGAGAATTTGCTGGGTGAGATCGGGAAAGGGCACCAAATTGCATTCAACATCCTGAACATCGGCCGTTTTAAGCTGGGCGCCGCTTGCGTTGGTGGATCCAAAAATTGCATTCATCATTCCGTGAAGTACGCAAACGAACGGCACCAATTCGGACGTCCGATCGGAAGTTTTGGCGCGATCAAACATAAACTGGCCCAAATGGCCGTAGTTACATTCGTTGGTGAAAGCATGGTGTATCGCACAGCAGGTCTGCTGGATGCGGCTTTATCGCGCGTCGATTTGGAAAACCCGAAAGAAGCGTTGAAAGCCATGGAAGAATACGCAATCGAGTGCGCAACCATCAAGGTCTTAACCAGCGAATATCTGGATTACGTTGTGGATGAGTCGGTTCAAATCTATGGCGGCTACGGCTACAGTCAGGAGTATCCGGCGGAGATGGCGTATCGCGATTCGCGGATCAACCGGATTTTTGAAGGAACCAATGAAATCAATCGTTTGTTGATTCCCGGGATGCTTCTGAAACGCGCGATGAAAGGACAATTGCCGTTGCTTACCGCCGCGCAAAAGCTCCAGGATGAATTGCTCGGATTCCCATCCACAGAAGAGGGAGAAGCAACGCTCTTTTCGCGGGAACAAAAAATAGTGGAAAGCATCAAGAAAATTGCTTTGCTCACAGCCGGCCTGGCCGTGCAGAAATACATGATGCAGCTGGAAGAGCACCAGGAGATCCTTTGCCACATCAGCGATATAGTAATGATTGCGTGGGCGGCGGAAAGCGCGCTATTGCGCACACAGAAGTTGCTCTCCACACAGGGGGAAGAAAAGGCGCGCGATACCATTATGTTGATACAGATTTATTGCAACGATGCGGTGAGCAACGTGGAGAACCATGCGAAGGAAATACTTGCTGCGGTGTCGGATGGAGATATGTTGCGCACAAATCTTGCTGCGTTGAAACGTTTTCTAAAGTTTCAGCCGCTCAACACAATCGCGCTGCGCCAGGAAATCGCCGATGTGATGCTCAACGCCGGCAAATACCCGTTTTAGCAATTTGTATCGCCGGCTTCCAGCCGGCAAGGATCGTTTATGCCATTAGTTCATTTTGACCGGCAGGCAGTTTTGGATTTCTTCAACATTTCAGTTGAAGACGCCGAAGCCACTTTGCCTGAAATCGGTTACAAGGATCCGATCGATGTCCATGACGATTTCTCGGGCGATGATGTGAAAGCCATTGCGATGACTTATGCGCATCGTAAATATCCTGACGCCAAAGACACTGACAAGGTCTCTTTTGGAAGCCAGGTGAGCTACTACGTTTGTGGAATGTATACGGGGGTTGCGCATTATTATAAGGAGCAAAAAGCGGAAAAAGCTTTTGAGGAATTCAAGAAAGCCTTTGGTGTGGATCCCGGAGATGAAGGCCCGGAGATAAAAGGGGAAATTGCGCCCGCAGAGTTTTCAACCGCGAGTATTTTGTTGTTGGAAGGTATGATTTTGCTTCCCGATGGCAGCGCGAGCATTGGCGCGGCCCTTGACTTGATTCAACAACATGCATCACGTTTTGATCCGAAACACCTGAACGCGATTCAATCCGTGTTGCGCTCTATTCCCGAAATCAAACTCTAAAAAATAGTTGACAAAGTCAACTATTTATTTTGAAAACGAACATGAGTACAGAAGAAGAATATATACAGCAGCGGCGTCTGAAACTGGACAAACTTCGAGAGCTCGGTATCGATGTGTATCCGCGCCGATTTGATTTTACGCATAGTATTACAGATATAGTAAGCGAGCTGAAGGATGTTCCGGCAGAAGAGCTGGAGAACAAGCATCGCCACGAAGCTGTGGCAGGGCGGATTGTGGCTCTGCGGGGTTTTGGCAAGGCCTGTTTTTTGAGTTTACAACAGGATGGAGCGTGTTTGCAGGTGTATCTGCGAAAGGACGTACTGGGAGACCAGTTTGCGATTTTCGAGTGTCTCGATCTTGGCGATTTTATCGGCGTGGAGGGGGAACTGTTTCGTACCAGGACCGGTGAATTGACGGTGAAAGCCGAGAAATTGCATTTTCTTTCCAAGGCCTTGCGCCCCCTTCCCGAGAAATGGCATGGCCTGCAGGATGTCGAGCTTCGCTATCGCCAGCGCTACCTGGATCTGATCTCCAATCCGGAGGTCCGGCGCATCTTTGTAGTGCGTAGCAAAATCATAGCGGAGATGCGCAAATATTTTGACGCCCACAATTTTATTGAAGTAGAGACTCCGATGATGCAGGTTTTGGCGGGAGGCGCGCTGGCGCGGCCCTTTAAGACACATCACAATGCGCTGGACATGGACCTTTACATGCGGATTGCGCCCGAACTCTATCTCAAACGGTTAACAGTGGGCGGCCTGGATCGTGTTTATGAAATCAACAGGAACTTTCGCAATGAAGGCATTTCCACAATGCACAATCCGGAATTTACGATGCTCGAGTTTTATATTGCTTACTATGACTACCAGGCATTGATGCAACTTACCGAAGACTTGCTGTGTACTGTTGCGAGAAACGTTCTTGGAAAAGAGGAGCTGGAATATAACGGTAAAACAATGGCACTCGCGAGACCCTGGAAAAGACTACCGATGAAGAAGGCGCTCATCGAGATGGGAGGATTGACAGAAGGGCAGCTTCAAGACGAAGAGTTTTTGCGAAATCTGGCTTTCGAACGAAAAATCAAAGATGCCGGAAAACTTTCGCGCGCCAAATTGATCGGAGAACTCTTTGAAGAGCTGGTGGAGCCACAGCTGGATGGTCCCGTATTCATCACGGATCATCCGCGCGAACTCTCTCCATTGTCCAAGTCAAAACCAGACGATCCGGAAGTCGTGGAACGCTTCGAGTTGTATCTTGCAGGGATGGAAATCGCGAATGCTTACAGCGAATTGAATGATCCTTCGGAGCAAAAAAGCCGTTTTGAAGATCAGCTTCAGGCGCTCCAGGCCGGCGATCTGGAGGCGCACGGTATGGATGAAGACTACGTGACTGCGCTCGAACATGGAATGCCTCCCACCGCTGGCGAGGGAATCGGTATCGACCGCTTGACCATGTTGTTTACAAATTCTCCGTCGATCCGCGATGTCATTCTCTTCCCCCTTCTCAAACCAAAAACATGAACTCTTTTAACGCAGAGACGCAGAGAACGCAGAGAAAAAAAACTCTAAAATCTCTGCGTCTGTGCGCCTCTGCGTTGAAGAGCTAATGCGATTTGAACTCTCCATTGCGTTGCGGTATTTAAAGGCCCGTCGGAAACAGGCCTTTCTATCGGTCGTTTCTTTCATCGCTGTTCTCGGTTTCGTTCTGGGAGTGATGGCGTTGATTGTCGCTCTTGCTTTGATGACCGGCTTTCAAGAGGACATCCAGTCCAAGATTCTGGGAGCCAGCGCTCACATTATGGTCTATTCGGCAAATTCCAGAGGCTTAAACGACTGGCATAATACTATGAATGTAGTATCCTCCGATCCGTCGGTGCTGTCCGTTTCTCCGGTCGTTTATGGAAAAGTTATGATCTACAGCTCGGCTGGCGCCAACGGAATCATCGTCAAGGGAATTGATCCGGGACAGGAGGGAAAAGTCACTGAGCTGGCGGCCAAGATCGATCGAAAGGTGCTGTCTGAACTAAAAAATCCCGGGCAGGAAAGGGATGGAATCGTGCTGGGCGCGGACCTTGCCGCAAGCCTGCGTGTGCATCGCGGCGATCTCGTAACGCTTGTATCTCCCGACAGCATGCTCTCCCCTTTGGGGATGATGCCGAAATTCAAAAAGTTTCGAGTTCTTGGCGAATTCAACTCAGGGCTCTACGAATACGACACGAGCTGGGCGCTTGTGGGGATGCAGACCGCGCAGCGGCTGTTTTCGCTGAGTAATGCCGTCAGTTTAATAGAAGCGCGGATCAACGATATTTATCGGGCGGAAGAAATTGCGAACCGGCTTCAAAAAACACTCGGGAACCGGTTTGTGGTCAACAACTGGATCCGCCAGAATCAGTCACTTTTTTCCGCGATGAAACTGGAAAAAATCATGCTCTTCATCACCATCGGATTGATCGTGCTGGTTGCGTCCTTCAACGTGATCTCAACACTTGTGATGATGGTGCTGGATAAGACCAGTGACATTGCAATTCTCATGGCTATGGGATGCACTTCGCGCCAGATCATGCGCATTTTTATGCTGCAGGGGATTTTGATCGGTGTGGCAGGAACCATTGTAGGAGCTTTGCTTGGCGTTGTTGGTTCCTGGGTAATGGATCATTATCGCGTGATCCAATTGCCTCTGGACGTGTACTTCATTCCGTATCTGCCTTTTCGGGTTCGACCCGTTGATTTTGTTCTCATCACGGTGACTGCTGTGGCCATCAGTTTTGTTTCCACTCTCTATCCTGCCTTGCGGGCCTCGCGCATCAATCCCGCGGAAGCGTTGCGTTATGAGTAAGAATTTTGTTTTGTTGAACGCTTTGCAGATCCATAAAACCTATCAATCTGCTTCGAAACAAATCGACGTTTTGAAGGGTCTGGATTTTGAAGTCTATACCGGGAAAATGATAGCCATCATGGGCGCATCCGGCGTTGGAAAGAGCACACTTTTGCATTTGCTCGGCGGATTGGACCGGCCGGATTCCGGCGAAATTCTATTTGAAGGGCGCGACATTCTGCAGTATTCGCCGGTTCAATTGGCTCACTTTCGTAACCAGAAAGTAGGTTTTGTTTTTCAGATGCATCACTTGCTGCCGGAGTTCGACACGCTGGAAAACACGATGATGCCCTATCTTCTGAAGAGGTATGACCGCGCGGAAGCAGCGGTGCGAGCAAAAAAGATTCTTGCTGAAGTGGGCCTCTCAGATAGATTGGACCATAGACCAGGGCAGCTTTCCGGTGGAGAACAACAGCGTGTTGCTGTCGCCCGCGCGCTGATTCAAGATCCGGTTCTGATTCTTGCTGATGAACCCACGGGGAATCTGGATGAAAATACGGCCGCTTCCATCTTTCAACTTTTTCGCGATCTGCATGGCCGCCGCCAGCTTGCTTTTGTGATCGCAACGCACAATCCGGATCTCGCGGCAGTCTGCGATGAAACTTTCATCCTCCACGAAGGCAAACTCCAAAAAAAAATTTAACGCAGGGACGCAGGGACGCAGAGTTGAGAAAGCTTTTTCTCTGCGTCTTCGCGTCTCTGCGTTAAAAATCAAGGCTATTTTTCGTTGCAAAGCGTAATTCGTTTTGTTACAATTAATTGCTGCCAAGCGGCGGTTTTTATTGAGCAGAGGGTGGAATCATTGTTCCACTGCTCACCTTTTCAAGTTGCACGTCTTCACGAGCTGAAAGTGAGGCTTGAAACCTGAAAACGTTTTATATTCATAAAAAGGGTGAGCATGTTTGAGCATTATACAGAAAGGGCGATCAGGGTCATTCAATTTGCTCGTTACGAAGCCACGCAACTGGGGAGCCGCACGATCGAAACCGAGCATCTTCTCCTTGGTCTAATTCGCGAAGGAAATGGGATCACCAGCCGAATTTTCAATCGATGCAAGATCACGTTTGAAGAGATTCGAAAAGAAATTGAATCGCGGATTATTTTAAAGGAGAAAATCTCCTCCACCATTGAACCTCCTCCCAGTCCGGATGTGGACAAAGTGCTGACGTTTGCCGCTGAAGAAGCGGAGCATCTGAATCACAAATACATTGGAACGGAGCATATTCTTCTGGGCATCCTGCGCCTGGAAAACTGCGTAGCTGCTGAGATTTTGCGTCAAAAAGGAATGAAGCTCACGGTCATTCGTTCAGAAATTTCAAACATTTTGAACGAAAAGACATCAGGGAAAGTGAAGGAAGCGCCGACACTTTATGAATTCTGCAGGGATCTCACGGATGCGGCGGCGCGGCATATGCTGGATCCTTTGATCGGACGCGAACCGGAGCTGGATCGGATGGTGCAGGTCCTTTGCCGGCGCGCGAAAAACAATCCTTTGCTGGTAGGAGAGCCCGGTGTTGGGAAGACGGCTCTGGTGGAAGGTCTGGCCCAAAGAATTGTGGATGGCGAAGTGCCCTACCATCTCACCGATAAGCGTGTACTTGCGCTGGATATCTCTCTTGTTGTTGCCGGAACGAAATACCGTGGACAATTTGAGGAACGCATGAAGGCGATTCTCAAAGAGCTTGCGGAATCTCCCGAAATCATTGTCTTCATCGATGAGATTCACACACTGGTTGGTGCAGGATCAGCGGAAGGATCGCTGGATGCCGCAAATATTTTGAAACCAGCCCTGTCGCGACGCGAGATTCAGTGCATCGGCGCTACGACTCCGTCAGAATTCCGCAAACACATTGAAAAAGACCGCTCTCTGGAAAGGCGATTTCAGCCGATACGGATCAGTCCTCCTTCGGAAGATGACAGCATACAAATACTTTCCGGTCTGAAGGAAATCTACGAGAAATTTCACAGTGTAAAATACACGGACGACGCCATTCGCGCCTCGGTGTTTTTGTCTTCGCGTTATCTCACCGAAAGATTTCTGCCTGATAAAGCCATCGATTTGATGGATGAAGCAGGGTCAAAGGTGAAACTCACCGGTTCCCCGCAACCGAGCGAAATCTCTGACATCAAGAAGAAGATCAAAACAATCGTGGACCGGATGGAAACAGCGATTCAGAAAAAGGAGTTTGAGAAAGCCGCATTTTATCGCGATGAAGAAATGTTGCAGCGAGAAAATCTTTTTATGTTGAAAGAAAAGCTGAACGCGACGCAGGCTCATACTAGCATTGTTACGAAAGAAAACATCACGGAAGTCATTTCGAAATGGACAGGGATTCCTCTTAGCTCCTTGAACGAAGCCGAATCAGAAAAGCTGCTCCATATTGAGGATGAGCTTCGGAAATGGATCATTGCTCAAAGTCCCGCGATTGACGCAGTTTCTCGGGCGATCCGCCGGTCCCGCATTGGTCTGAAGAATCCAAATAAGCCAATCGGTTCCTTCCTGTTGTTGGGACCTACCGGCGTCGGTAAAACTGAATTGGCGCGGTCACTGGCCAGGCATTTATTTGGCAGCGAAAAGGCTTTAGTCCGCTTTGATATGTCTGAATTTATGGAGAAACATTCGGTTTCCAAGTTGATCGGTTCCCCTCCGGGCTATGTGGGTTATGAAGACGGAGGGCAACTAACAGAGCTCGTAAAAAGGAATCCATACTCCATTGTGTTGCTGGATGAAATTGAAAAAGCTCATTACAGTATCTTCAATATTCTGCTTCAAGTGCTGGAGGACGGTCACTTGACGGATTCATTCGGGAACCACATAGATTTCAAGAACACGATAATCATTATGACTTCCAATATCGGAGCCCGGATGATTGAAAAAAAGGGGCGCATGGGGTTCCGGGCGCCGGATGCCATCCAGGAATATGAGGACATTCGTGAAGAAGTGCTGCAGGAAGTTCGAAAGATCTTCAACCCGGAGTTCATCAACCGTTTAGATGAAATTATTGTTTTCCATCCGCTGTCAGATGATGACTTGCTGAAAATCATACAAATGATGATTGATCAAATCAATGCAGATCAGAAGGAGGAGCGGCCACAGATCCGGTTGTCGGATGCCGCTATGGCCTGGTTGTTGGAACGGGCTTGCAAAGACAAACGATACGGCGCTCGCCCGTTGAGACGCGCTATCCAACGCTACGTTGAAGATCCCATCGCAAATCTGCTTATTCGCAGCGGAAACACGAAGACTCAGAACATTGAAGTGGACATGCAGGATGAAAAACTGATCTTTAATCCATCCTGAGATTTCTAGCCGGGGCCGCAATCATCGAACCCCGTGCGGAGTTTAAGGCTGTTTCATCATGAAATACATTCTATCTCTCGTTGCGTTTTTCCTTTTACTGTCCGCTGCTTTTGGTCAGGACAACAACACAGTCTCTTCCGTTCGTATTGAAGGCAATCAGCGGATTGCGACTGAAACTTACCTTTACTACATTTCCGTGAAAGCGGGTGACCCATATGATGAGGGCGCCGTTCAGAGCGACTTTCGGCGGCTCTGGCAGACCGGTTTTCTGGATGACCTGAAAGTCGAGACAGAAACGACGCCGAAGGGTATCGAAGTTATTTTCAAAGTTAAGGAACGACCGCTGGTGAAAACGATTGAATACACCGGCAACAAGAAGGTCTCTACTGACGATATTCAAACCAAGCTGAAGGATGAAAATATCAATATTCGAACCGATCAACCGCTCGATTCTTATATCGCTCAAAGAGTTGTGAATTCGATCAATAAACTGATGACCGAAAAGGGGTTGCAATTCGGGTCGGCCAGCTACAAGACCGAGCCCATCGGTGATTCGTACACAAAACTGGTTTTTGTTGTGGATGAAGGCCCGAATGTGAAAATCGGGGATATTGAATTCGATGGAAATAAGGTTTTTTCGGATGGAAAACTGAAAGGACGGATGAAAGATACCAAAGAACACTGGATGTTTTCCTGGATCACCAAGAAGGACGATTTTGAGAAAGAAAAATTCGAAAAGGACATGGAGCGAGTTGAAGAGCTTTACTTCAACCATGGGTACATCAACGCGCGCATCGATGAACCGAAGATTGAGCTGGATCCTAAAAACAAAGAACGGATGAAGCTCACCATTCCTGTACGCGAAGGCCGCCAGTACAAAGTTGGTAACATTGAATTTACGGGGAACACAGTTTTTGATTCCCAAAAGTTGTTGCCGAAGATTCCGCTGCAACAAGGGAAGGTTTTTAATCGAAGCTTGCTCAAAGAGGGAGTAGACGAGATCCAGAAGCTTTACGGAGACGAAGGCTATATTTACGTTTCGATCGGTCCGGTTTTTGATGTGAAGAAGGACAAGGACATTGTGGATCTAAAGATGGAGGTTCAAGAGAACGGCCAGTTTTACGTGAACCGTATGGAGTTTACGGGCAATGATTACACGCGTGACAAGGTCATTCGCAGGGAAATGTTGATTCAGGAAGGAGAACTGCTCCGGGTTTCGAAATTTCGCGAGAGCATTGATCGAATCTACCGGCTCGGCTTTTTTGAAGACCTGAAGCCGAACATCACTCCTGTTTCGGATAAAACGAACCAGGCGGATATCGCTGTAGAAGTTAAAGAAAATAAGAGAAATGAGATTCGGCTGGGCGGTGGATACAGTGAGCTCGATGGGTTCTTTGGTGACGTCGTTTTTTCAACTAAAAACCTTTTCGGCAGCGGAAAGATTTTTACCTTGAGCTTGCAAAGCGGAACCCGCACTAAAAACTATGCGGTGCAAGTGCTGGAGCCATACTTTCTGGATCGTCGAATCGCTCTTGGATTCAGCGTATTCCGCAGCCGTTATGATTATTTCAATTACCTGAAAGACACGATTGGCGGAAATGTTTCCTTTGGGTTCCATATCGTCGGCGATCTTAGAGGCGCCGTGTCGTACGGTTATCAAACGGTCGATATTGATCTGCCTGGTGAAATCACCATACCGCCAGCCGATGAAAGTCTGTTTCCGGGTGCGGAATTACTGCAGAGCGACCGCATCGAAAGCCGCGTTATTCCGCAGATTCTGCGCAATACAATCAACAATCCGATTGATCCAAGCCGCGGAACCCGTTTCGTTTTTTCAAATGAAATCGTCGGTGGACCGTTTGGTGGGGACGTAAGCTACTATAAGCCTTCTGCAGCCTTCACCATGTACTTGCCCGGTTTAACCAAAAAACATCACACCGATATTAATGTGGAAGGGGGTTATGCCACTGGATTTAATAGTGAAGAGCTTCCATTTTATGAAAGATATTATCTCGGGGGAGAACAAAGCATTCGTGGTTATGACGTTCGGACAGTTTCTCCCATCAGGATCGAGCCGCTATCGCAGCGTCTTTTCCTGGTCGGCGGAAACAAGTACTTTCTGATCAATGCAGAGTACGTGATGCCGCTTGCCGGTCCTTTAAAAATTGCGGCATTTGTGGATTATGGAAATGCTTTTGATAACGACCACAACATCTCCTTGAAGGACATGCGCGGAAGCACCGGTTTCGAGGTCCGATTTACGGCTCCTTTCTTGAGCGCCCCTTTCCGGTTTATCTGGGCATATAACTTTAACTATGACGATCTGCTGATACTACCCCCAGGCAGCCGGCCGGAAAGGACGACATTTCGATTCTCCGTCGGAACGACATTCTAGGGGACGGTGCACTTGCCCAAGATTTCCCTCCTTATGAAGGAGGGGACTAAGGGGAGGTTGGGAAGCTTCTAATAGGACCCCTTTTGCTCTCCCCTTTATAAGGGGGAGAAAGATGGTTGCAAGCAAAGTCACCGGAATTATGATATTCTTGGCGTCTTTGCCTCAATTGCATTATTCTTTTTCACCAAGGAGTTACGGATTTCACGGAGAAAAACTGATACTTCTCTGTGTGCTCCGTGACTCTGTGGTAAAAAAATTATTAACAATGGAGAGAAATAGTTCTATGAAATGGCTGATGTTTCCTTTATTGGTTTTGTTTGCGCTACCGGTATTTGCTCAAACGGCGGGGATTGCTGTCATTGATCCTCAAAGGGTAGTGCAGGGTTCGGAAATGGGGAAAAAGGCGCTGGCTGAAATCAAAACGCTAAAAGACAAGAAACAAGCGGAGATCGACAGGCAGCAGACCAGTATTCAGACGATGCGCGACAAACTGGAAAAACAGCGCGACATTCTGAGTGTAGAAGCCCGGGAAAAACTTAATGGCGATATCCAAAAAGCAATTACCGAATTGAGACGTTACTCCGAGGATTCAGAAAATGAAATCCAACGAGAGCTGGGAAAAGCGATCAAAGGTATCGAAGAAAAAGTGCTTCCGATCATCCAGAAAATGGGTGAAGAAAGGGGTTATTCCGTGATCATTCAACGGGATCAGCTGGTCTACTTCAGCGCGAAGAATGACATCACGGATGAAGTGATCAAGTTGTTCAATGATGCTATAGCAAAGGGTGCCGTGCCTAAGAAGTAAGAAAGGACTGAATGATGGCACTGGACATCAATGCTATCTTGAAGGCGTTGCCCCACCGCTATCCTTTCCTGCTGGTGGATCGCGTTCTTGAATTTGAGAAAGAAAAAAGAATTATCGGAATCAAGAACGTGACGTACAACGAACCTTTTTTTGCGGGCCATTTCCCCGGACGTCCGATTATGCCCGGGGTTTTGATTATTGAAGCGATGGCTCAACTGGGTGGGGTCCTTTTGCTTCAGGATCACGAACTGAAAGAAAAGGGACTTGTCTATCTGGTTGGGATCGACAACGCAAAATTCCGCAAGACCGTAATTCCCGGCGATCAATTGCGGCTGGTGGTGGATGTGCTGCGCTACAAACACACAATTTGCAAGATGCGCGGGGAAGCGTTTGTCAATGAAACGCTGGTAGCAGAAGCGGAATTTCTAACTTCCATCGTTGTTCAGAACTCCTAGCATGTCTTCGATTCATTCCACAGCGATCATTCATCCGGAGACGGAAATGGCGGAGGACGTTTGCGTCGGTCCCTATTCCGTAATCGGACCTGGCGTACGAATCGACAGCGGAACGGAAATTGCGCCGCACGTCGTGATTGAGGGTCCTACCATCATTGGCAAGAATTGCCGTTTTTTTCCGTTTGCTTCCATCGGCCAAATTCCACAGGACTTGAAATTTCACGGGGAACGAAGCGAATTGATTATCGGAGATGACAACGTTTTCCGGGAATTTGTCACTTTCCACCGTGGAACTCAAGGAGGTGGAAAGAAAACGATCGTAGGACACAACAATTTTTTTATGGCCTACACACATGTCGCTCACGATTGCACTATAGGAAGCCATGTAATCATGGCAAATGCAGCGACACTGGCGGGGCATGTAACGGTAGAGGACTACTCCCTTGTCGGCGCATTTTCCGGCATTCATCAATTCTGCCGTGTAGGAGAGTACGGTTTTGTGGGTGGTTACTCCGTGATTACAAAAGATGTTCTACCTTATTCGAAGACCGTAGGGAACAGAGCGCATTGCTACGGGATGAACTCCATTGGCCTCCGGAGACGGGGTTTTAACGATCAAAAACTCAGCGTTATCAAGCATGCCTTCCGCCTTCTGCTCCAATCGAAATTGAATACCAGGCAGGCTCTGGAAAGGATTTCTGAAGAAGTGCCGCAGATAGAGGAAATCACCTATCTTCTGGATTTCATTCGCTCTTCCACCCGCGGAATTATCAAGTAAAGTTCTTACAATGCGTTTAGCTCTCATCGGCATTGGACATCAGGGTAAGCACCATCTTCGATTCCTCAAAAATCTCCCGGGGGTCGATCCCGTTTTGCTTGTGGATATCGTTTCGGAAAAAGCTATCGCTGCCGGCCAGGAATACCATCTTCCTTACGATACTTCTTATCGTTCGCGCATGGACCAGTTTGATGCTGCAATCATAGCTGTCCCGACATCTGACCATTTTGCGATTTCTACGGAATTGATTCGCGCCGGGAAACACGTGCTGATCGAAAAACCAGTCGCGGCTACGGCCGAAGAAGCTGAGCAACTGGCCGATTTGGCGGCTGCGCAAGGCATCGTAGCCCACGTCGGATTGCCTGAACGTTTTAATCCTGTGGTGCGAAGGGCACTGTCTGACATCACCAGGCCGCTTTTTATAGAGACTCATCGTCTCGGTGTTTTCTCACCGCGCAGCCTGGATATCGATGTTGTGCTGGATCTCATGATTCATGACCTCGATCTTCTCTACCTTTTTTTAAAAGAGGAACCCGCTCACATCGAAGCAGTTGGAATTCCAATTCTTTCGCGGCAGATCGACATTACCAATGCGCGATTGAAATTCCCCGGGAAATGTGTCGTGAATCTCACCGCTTCTCGCGTCAGCGGCAAAAGGATGCGGAAGATGCGATTGTTTCAGCCCTATTCCTATCTTTCCCTCGATCTTGCGGAGCAAACCCTCTCGCAGTTTTCTTTGCAGCCCAATCTTTGCAATGCAGGCTTTCCTGAGATATCTCAGCAGGAGTACAAACCGGAGGAACGACAACATCCGTTGCTGGAGGAGTTAAGCGCTTTCCGCGATGCAGTTGCTGGCCGAAGTTCTTCGGGTGTTGAGATTCGGGAATCCCTTCCTTCGTTGAAGATGGCGCTGGCGGTGAAGCAATGTACCGCGGGCGTCCCGCCTGCGTAAGTAGCGCGGGCGTCCCGCCTGCGTAAGTAGGGCAGGCGTCCCGCCTGCGTAAGTAGGGCAGGCGTCCCGCCTGCGTAAGTAGGGCAGGCGTCCCGCCTGCGTAAGTAG
>JAKEFK010000178.1 GCA_022616075.1 bacterium | reverse complement strand
TTATCCGGGATTTTCTCACGGGATGTTCACAATTAACAAGAACGTGATCAACGAAGACCTTCTCGCATTCCTTAGGGAATAAGAGCCACGAATATCTTGTATTTAAAGTAGCAAAAGAGACGGGCACGAATGGCCCGCTTTTCTCAATTAAAACCTTGCGGTTTCAGAAACAAGTTGGGAGTTGACGTTGGTTGGCGAAACCGTTTCACTATCGCGTCCTGAAAAAACTTGAGGCGGAAGGAAGAGGACAACATTTTACTTTTACATAACACCTTGAGCATCCGTTCCACTTATATTTCTCACCTAGCATAGGAGGAAATATGGCGAATAGACGAAACGTGAATTGCTTGGTGACGCTGATTCTTATTTTAGTGCCGTTATGGGCGTTTGCCGAACCAAGAACAGGAAGCTCAGAACAACACCCCATTAATCAATCAGGAATTCGTGGGGAAATATTGTTCCTCGATACAGGGAATTCCTCTACCGGTCTTATTATCAGCGGTACCGCGACCGGGCTTGATCCGGCTGCCAGCTACATTTCTCTTCGTTACGATCGTGGCTCAGTTCCCGGTGGTCCGGTTGCATGCGAACCTACTGATGGTCTGACCGCGGCCCAAATGTTCGTTGGTTTTTGGACGGTAAATAGCGATGGAACTGGAAGCATCTTTGCTCAGCTCGCAGGAGACACTTATACGCCTCTTACCGATATCGGGACCATTTCGATCCGTCTAGCTTCGGATGGTTCTCTTCAAGCTTGCGGTGAAATCCACAGAAACAGAAAATAGACGAGTCCCGCAAGGAAGTCCGGAATTTTTACAGAAGATAGAAAAGAACGCAAAGATCCAAATTCTTCGCTATCTTAGCGAGCTTCTGTTAAAAAAATCTTGTTGCTGTGGTCGCTTGACAATTCAGCATGATTTACTTAGGCTGGAGATTGTGTTAATGAAATGAATATGTACGATTTCAGAACTCTCCGTTGCTGCTGTAGCTGTCCCTGTCTGCTGGGCAGGGACGCGGGTTTTGAAATCGGTTTGGTGGCGCTGCCGCCGATTTAGTATTCCTTAGAGAATTATAAAACTTTAAACCCGCTGCCCTCCCTTGGAGGAGGCAGCGGGTTTTTTATTTTTGCGCTCAAATTTGTAATGCAATGACAGACAACAACCTGACTCTGGAACAAGTACTGAAGAAGAATTCGCGCGAGCGGCTGAAAAAAGAAAAAATGCCGCTCGACGTTATGAACGAGTTACCCGGCCTGATTCAACGGGGCTACGAGGTCATCTCGGAGGATGATATTGTCCGCTTGCAGTGGTACGGTCTCTATCACGACAAACCGAAAGTTGGTGAATTCATGATGCGAATCAAGATTCCCAACGGAATTCTGACTCCCCACAAACTCCGAACGATTGGCTTGCTTTCGCAACGGTACGGCAAAGGTTATGGTGAGATCACCACCCGTCAAGATATTCAACTGCACTCCATTCGGTTGGAGCATCTTCCTGCTGTCTTTCAAACGTTAAAGGAAGCGGACCTCGGCACAACAGGCGGATGCGGTGATGTGGTCCGCAATATAACGGGATGTCCTGTTGCCGGCATCGACCGGCGCGAGTTGTTTGATGTGCGTCCCGTCATTCGGCAATTAGCTCAATTCTTAGATGGGAACCGTGAATATTCGGATCTACCTCGCAAGCACAAGATCACCGTTGCGGCTTGTCCGGCCCAATGCAATTTACCGGAGATTCATTGTCAGGCATACACCGGCGTGAAGCAGGAAGGAGAATTCGGATTTGCCGTACGGGTAGGTGGTGGATTGTCAACGGTCCCGCGTCTGTCGAAGTCACTGGGCGCTTTCGTGGATCCGGAAGAAGTGTTGTCCGTTGTGCGCGCGATTTTGGACGTGTGGCAAAACGATCTAACTTATCGCCGGTCGTTCATAAAAGCGCGATTGAAATTCATGATCGACGATCTTGGGGTTGTAGAATTTCGCCGGCGTGTCGAACAGCGATTAGAACACCCATTGAAGTACCTTGCTGAAGACCCGATGCCTGCTGAAGAAACGAATCATCTCGGCGTCAATCAGCAACAACAAGAGAATCTCTATTACATTGGTTTTCCCGTTCTGTCCGGACGCTTCAGCGGCGAGCAAATGATTCAGGTTGCCGCTCTTACAAATCAGGAAGGCGGAGACATTCGGCTTACACAGCAGCAAAATCTCATCCTGACACACATTCAACAAACGCGTATCGATCGGGTGATAAAGCAGATGGAATCGATCGGCATCCGTTCGGAATCCGGATTACGCGGTCCCAGCATCGCCTGCACCGGTCAACCGTTCTGCAACTTCGCGGTGACGGAAACGAAGTCCCGTCTGGTGGAGGTGATCACGCATCTGGAACAAGTCTTCGGCACTTCAACACGTCAGTTGCGAATCTTTCTTGATGGATGTCCGCACGCTTGTGGACACCATTGGATCGGGGATATCGGTTTAATGGGCACTACGGGACGTACGACCGGTGGCGAAAAGGTTGAAGCCTACGACATTATTCTCCGCGGAGGGCGAGGAGTGGGTGGAGAACTTGCGGTGATCGGCAAACCTTTAGGCCGGCGCGTACCGGCTGACCAGCTCAAGTACGCAGTAGAGCGGTTGGTGCGCGCTTACAAAGCGGAGGTCGATAGTCGCGGCGTGTCACTGAGCTTTCAGCAGTTTTGCATAAATCATAACGATGATGAGCTGCAAACCATTATTGCAGGATGAGAACATGACACTACAAACAGAACCAGTAATGTTGGATGAGCTGCAAGTCGGCGAGTTATCGGTCTTCTATGATGATCAATCACCGGAGGATGTTATCCGCTGGGGGATCACACAATTTGGATCCAAGATGGCGATCGTGACGAGTTTTCAAGCTGAAGGCATGGTCATCTTAGACATGGCCACACGAATCAATCCGTACATTCGCGTGATCACGGTTGACACGGGAAGGATGCACGAAGAAACCTATGCCTTCATGGATCAGGTGCGTAGCCGTTACAGTATTAGAATCGAAGTTCAATTTCCTGACGCGGAAGAAGTCGAACACATGGTCACCAACCGTGGAGTCAACCTGTTCCACAAAGATGTGACGTCACGGCTGATTTGTTGTCAGATTCGTAAAGTGCGCCCGTTGGTTAAAGCCCTAAGCGGATTGAATGCCTGGATTACCGGACTGCGTCGCGAACAATGGGCTTCGCGCGTGAACATTCGCAAAATCGAGTTGGATCACGATCATGGTGCGATCGTGAAACTGAATCCTCTGGCCGATTGGACGGAGGATGAACTGCGGGATTACATCGAGAAATACGATGTGCCGCAACATCCGCTTTATAAAAAAGGATACTTGAGCATCGGCTGCGCTCCTTGCACTCGAGCTGTTCAACCGGGAGAAGACCCCCGCGCGGGCCGATGGTGGTGGGAGAAAGATGGGCCCAAAGAATGCGGTATGCATTGCAGTATTGAGACGGGCGGATTTGAGCATGAATTAGAGTCCTTGTTGAAGAAAGAGGAAAAACATTGATGCTGGATATCAGTGCTGAAGATAAAGAGATCCTGGATCGCGAGATCGAAAAATTGATGATCCCCCTGTCAGCGGAATCTCAGTCATACGGGAATTACGGGAAACTTCTCAAGGGACTTGAAGAACTGGCTGTCTCTGAGGAATTGATCCCCGCTCTGGAGCACATCCTGGAAATCCTGTTGTCGACACGCAAGATTCGCGATGCTTATGGACCGCATGGAGAGCAGCAATTGCTGAGACTCTACTTTCGTACAGCAAGGGGCGCCGAAGTCCGAGACCATTTAAAGCAGCTCAACCAATCACTCGATGCATTGAAAGATCAGAAGGTTTTGAGTCTGTCTTTTTCGCTTCGTGTGCCGGGTTTTTACGTTCTGGAACTGACCACCGATCAATGCCGGCTCACTCTGGACATCGATTGGCATGGCGTTTCCATTCACCAACTATCTGTTGAATTATGATTGCGACAAAACCTCGCGGAAAAGTCTATCTGGTCGGAGCAGGACCGGGTGATCCTGGGCTGCTAACACTTAAAGGCTGTGAGGTGCTCAAACGATGTGATGCGGTGATCTACGATGCACTGGTCAATACTGAGTTGTTACGTTATGTTTCATCGGATGCGGAGCGAGTCTTTATCGGTCTCGCGCATGATCGCAGCCGGCTCACTCAAACGGAAGTGGATCAACTGATGATCGAGCGCGCGGAAAAGGGAAAGATCGTTGTTCGATTGAAAGGAGGTGATCCATTCCTCTTCGGTCGCGGTGGTGAGGAAGCAGTGGCACTTTCTGAAGCAGGGATCCCATGGGAAGTTGTGCCGGGAATCTCAGCCGGTCATGCTGTCCCGGCTTACGCCGGTATCCCTTTGACGCATCGCAGCTGCGCTTCGAGCGTCGCTTTCGTTACCGGCCATGAATGCGCTAGCCGTTATTCATCGGTGGCGTGGAATAGGATCGCCACGGCGGTTGATACGATTGTTGTTTATATGGGCGTCGAAAATCTCTCGCGTATTGTTGCTGGGCTGATTCAAGGCGGGCGATCACCGTCTACGGCCGTTGCGGTGATCGAGTCGGGCACACTCCGCGATCAGAGCCTTCGGGTTGCCACGCTAGACTCCATTCTTGAGACGGTAGCAGATGTTCCTATCAAAAAGCCGGCGCTGATTGTAATCGGGGAGGTGGTTTCCCTAAGCCACCGGCTTTCTGCCTTTGCCTCCATATATAAAAGCGTATGAAGTACTACCCGGCGTTTTTAGACTTGCGGGACCGTCAAGTCCTGGTTGTGGGTGGCGGAGAGATTGCGCAGCGCAAAGTGGCGCAGTTGCTCGAAGCGGGAGCAAGGGTAAATGTGGTCAGTCCAACTTTAACAACTGCCCTGAAACGGATGGTGCTGAAGCATGCGATTCGCTATCGTCAGGCGGAGTTCGAGGGAAGAGATCTCGATGATGTCTGGTTGGTGATTGTCGCAACCGATGATAAACCAGTGAATCAACGCATCGCACATATTGCAGAAGACCGCCGCGTGTTTTGTAATGTCGTGGATCAAACTCCGCTCTGTTCGTTTCTTGCGCCGGCTATTGTCGAACGCGGGAATGTATTGATTGCTGTCTCAACAGGAGGAAGCAGCCCGGCTCTAGCTCAGCGAATGAGGCGCGAGATTCAGAGTCAGATTGGCCCGGAATATGGGCAGCTGGCCGATTTGATGAATCGATGGCGAGCTTTCGTAATGGAAAAGTTACCTGGGCAGCAAAATCGAGCCGAGGTGTTTCATCGCATGGTTGAATCAGACATCCTGGAACTGTTGCGGTCTGGCCGAACCGAAGAAGCGGAGCAAAAAACAGCAGAAATCCTTCAATCTTTTCTTCGCAGCTAGTTCTGAGCATCAGTTAGTGTATCCATTATCATGGACCCTGCAATCACATATCGGAAATACAACCGCCGAAGATTTGATCAGCAAAGCTGAGCCGCTGATCAGCAGAGATAACTCCATGATGTTTACATGGGTTGCTCCGGTCTTTTTGAATGTTCCGCACATGCTCCAGTATCTCGGCTTCCTGTCTCATCCGAACAGAGTTCCTCTGCTTTTACAGGACCGCCAGGGGAAGGTCAAGAAATCATTGTGCAGGGTGAAGCCAAGCCTCAGCTCAAAACCATTCCAAACTCATACCTTCGCAACGATCCGGCGAGTCCGGGCAGGATACCGTCATCCGAACTGGACCAGAGATTGCGCTCGAGGTGCGCGCCCGGCATGCCACTCGGACGATAGAAGTCGCGAGCTCGCAAAATAATGCCCGTGCTCCATCGGATCTTTCGAAATCATCGTATCATGGTATGAATGGTCAAAGTCTTACAAAGATTCAAAACGGAAATCGTTAGTCTTGCTTTTGTATCCATCTTTTTTTTGCCTTTTTGTGGATTGATGTTCGGATGCGGTTGCAGCTTCTTGTGGTCCGGTGGATTGACTCACTGCAACATTCATAATCCATTACCGCCAAATTGTCCCTGGTGCACCGGACCACTGGTTTTGCAGATGATTCCCTTCCTGCTTGTTTGTCTGGCGGCATATGCGGGAATTAGAATCACTCGCCATTTTAAAACACCAAATTTCCTGCGTGATCTTGCGGGCTGCTTGTTCTGCGCAATCATAACTGCTCTACTGCTCGCGTTGATCTATAAAAACATTTAATAAACCGCCAAGACGCCAAGACGCCAAGTCGCCAAGAGAAAATGATTGAAGTATTTCTTGGCGTTCTTTGCGTCTTGGCGGTTCAGTTTGAGGGACTTTTCCTTCAAAATCGGGGTGTTTCCCTCATTGTGAGCTCTTCTCCACAGTCAGAAACTGTTTATGAATCATATGGAGGAGTTTGCCATGATACGGAAGCTTAGTCTGGTGTTCTTACTGATCGCAATTGTTTCCCTTGTGTTGGATCTGCGCCCTCAAAGTGCTTCGGCGCAAATCACAGGATGGCAACAGAAAGTGGATCCGCTGGTTCTGACAGCTGCTGCCGCCGGGCCAGCCGAATTCTTAGTTGCATTGACACAACAAGCCGATTTGAGCGGGGCCAGCAGCCTGAAAAGCAAACAGGAAAAAGGGCGATACGTCTTCGACACGCTTACTGCTCTATCGAACCAGACACAATCTCCCGTTATCACTCAGCTTGATCTTCTCGGGGTTTCCTACCGTCGATTCTGGATTGTGAATGCGATTTGGGTTCGTGGCGATCTTTCCATCGTTCAAGCAATGGCACAGCGGTCCGACGTTAGTTTTATTTACCCGTCGGGATCGGGCGCATTGGGTCTTCCCGGAGGAACCGAAGCAGAACAGAGTTCTTCAGTAGAAAACGTGGTTCTGTCCATTGGCTCAAACATCAGCCGCGTCAAAGCGGATCAGGTATGGGCTTTGGGTTATACAGGGCAGGGTGTTGTTGTGGCGGGCGCCGATACGGGAGTCGCCTGGACGCACTCTGCGTTAAAGGACAAATATCGCGGGTGGAATGGCACGAGTGCAAATCATAATTATAACTGGCACGACGCAATCAAGAATCCGAATACCGGCTGTCCCGCATCTTCACCTGAACCCTGTGATGATGATGTTTTGCTGGGTGGCGGACATGGAACGCACACAGTGGGAACAATGGTTGGCGATGATGGTGGAGCCAATCAAATCGGTATGGCGCCCGGAGCAAAATGGATCGCTTGCAGGAACATGAATAACGGTCTGGGAGTGGTCCCAACATATCTGGATTGCATGGAGTGGTTTCTCGCGCCAACTGATATGAATGGCAACAATCCGGATCCAGCCAAATCGCCTCACGTGATTAACAATTCCTGGGGATGCGTCGAAGGATGCGCCTCTCCCCTGTTGAAGCAACAGATTGATGCGAGCCGCGCTGCAGGCATTGTATACGTTGTATCCGCGGGAAACGAGGGGGATACGTGCAACACCATCGCTTTTCCGCTTGCGGTCTACCAATCTGCTTTCACAGTAGGAGCGACCAACATCAACAATGATGCAATTGCAGGTTTCAGCAGTCGCGGTTCCGTGCTTACGAATCCATTAGAAGGAATACTCAGGAAGCCGGACATATCCGCCCCCGGTGTGAATGTGCGTTCGAGCTTACGAAACGGCGGATACGGAAATCTCAGCGGCACGAGCATGGCCGGTCCGCACGTTGCGGGTCTGGTAGCATTGATCATCTCCGCCAATCGATGTCTGGCAGGAAAAGTGGATCGCATTGAAGAGATCATTGAGCAATACGCGGTTCACCTGACAACGACAGAAGGGTGCGGTGGAGACACAAATGATCAGGTCCCCAATAACGTTTTTGGCTGGGGCAGAATTGATGCGCTTGCTGCGGTGCAAGCGGCCATCGCCAGCAACCATCCGCCCGTCGCTGCCGGCGATCAGGCGACAACATCCACCAATACTCCGGTAACCATCCAGGTCCTGGCAAATGACAGCGATCCCGATGAAGATTCAATTACTGTAACCGGCGTTACGCAGGGGGCAAAGGGTTCCGTCACTTCCAATCCTGATGGGACAGTCACCTACACTCCGAATAACGGATTCGCAGGTCAGGACAGCTTTACTTACACGATAGCCGATTGCGCAGGCGCCTCTTCCACAGCATCCGTAAATGTGCAGGTCGAAGGTCAGGGCAACTGTTCGGAAATCGATGATTCTGATGCTGCCGTTGAATACAAGGGCGGCTGGCATCTGCGCGAAAACAGCTCCGCTTCGCAGGGCGGGTATCATCGCCGGCTTGGCAACAATAATGGCAGCAACCGGCCAACCGCGCGGATTGTATTTGACGGAAACGATGTAACTTACTTCTACGTTAAATCGAACACGGGAGGATCGGCGAATATTTTCATCGATGGAGTGCTGCGGGAAACTCTGTCGTACGGCTCAAGCCAATCAGGACCTGAAAATCCGACATTCGGCCATTCGCGGACTTACTCGAATCTTGGCGCGGGCACGCATCAATTAGTCATCGAACATTTGAGCGGCGCAGGTTACGTTGACGGATTTAGTTTCGGCTGTGAAGCAGGAGCGGGAGCAGATGCCTCAGCTGCCGCTTATCATTCACAAACTGAAGTCAGCCAGACATCCGGGAATCAGGGACTCGTGTGGCAGCGGAAAATCACGCTTGGTGGTTCCGATCGCGAACTCTCCGTGGTTGTCGAAGGCACCGCGCTCCCCGTAACGGTTCAACTTCTAGATCCGAAAGGACTGTTGCTCGCTTCAGGCGGAGCGTTGATTCAAGGACTGAGCGCCTCGGGCCTTGATCAGAAGATTTCGAACACAGGAAATTACACTGTAAGAATTCCTAATGTACCCGCGGGATCGCAAGTGATCAGCATCAGCATTGCCCGCACTGTGCAAAATTAGCTGGCGTTGCGCTGATCATCCAGCAACACGCGGGCCTTGGAAAGCAACGTTTCCGTGTGCACAGGCTTCGACATGAAGATTATGTTTGTTGTGTCTAACTCGCTGTCGCTGGATGCGTCGGCATATCCCGACATCAGCAGCACTTCTAGATTGGGAATCGACTCCCGCATCCGCCGCGCAAGGTTTCTGCCATTCATGCCTGGCATGACCACATCTGAAATCAGTAGATCGATTTTTTCGTTTTTGACATCGATCAATCGAACAGCGTCCAGCCCGTTCTTAGCCTGAATAAACTTGTATCCCTTTAACGAGAGAATTGAGGCTACTGCACCTCGCACTGAATCGTTATCGTCAACAAGCAAAATCGTTTCCCCTTTCCCCTCCAAATCGGTCACCTCCGGGCCGGGATTTGTTGTCTGCTTCACCTCACCCCGAATCTCGGGAAAGAAAATAGATTTGAAACATTGCGGTAGCTTTTCATAATTCAAATGTATGCCAAAGTGGTTCCAAAATGGACCGTTTTGGTATCGTTTTGAATAGTTGTGGTACCATAACGGTCCATTTTGTGCCATTATGGTTGTTCTCTCTTTAACAACAACGATTCGACTTCCTTCAAAATCGGCCAGTATTCCTGTTCCAAATTCTTATTAGCTTTTAGCGCTTTGATCAGGGCGGATTGCGCCAGTACCAGATAGGGTTTGGGGTCCCGGCTGATGCGGGCCTTCATAAAAAGTAATCGCCCCATCAAGGCAGACGCATCCGCTATTTGCGGGTCAATTTTTAGCGCAGCATCCGCATAGCGCAGGCCATCCTTGATTGGGACTGAGGGATCCGCTCCACGGGACAGGTTCCATTCTGCCATCCAACGAAAGAGCACAATCGAATCAACGATCGCTTCCAGGTTCGTCTCATCCTTTTGCAATGCCAAACGCAGCGATTGCTCCGCGTTGCGGAAATAAGGATCAGGAATCTTTTTCTCGCGAATTGCCCATCGCGCTGCTGCAATTTCAACTTCCCCCTTTGTCTGATAAATGAGCGAATACGAATCACTGATTTCCAGAGCCCTCGCAATTGCGCTCCTTCCCTCCTCCAATGTTTTAGAAGGATCCACCCCTTTTTCGAGTTGTTTTGTGCTCTCAAGCGCGCAGATTTGAGCAAGGTTATTGTAGGGCCATATGTAATCGGGCTTTAGCTCGAATGCTTTTCTGTATGCTGTCGCTGCCTGATTTAAGGAATCCGCGGAATCGAGGTCCTGGCTGATTTCATAGATCGCCCGAAAATGATATGCGCTGCCAAGATTGTTGTGTCCAACAGCAAAAGTCGGATTGAGCTTAAGGGCTTCCCGGTAAGACGCAATCGCATGATTCAAACTATGGAGTGGATCCATGCCTTTTCTGATTTCATAATGAGCCAGGTGGGTGTAAGCATTTCCCACGTTGGTGTGGGGCCAAATGTAATTGGGCGATGCCTGAATGGCCTGCTGAAAATCTTCAATCGCACTATGCAACGAAGTTCGCGGATCGATTCCGTGTTGCAATTCATAGTTCCCCTTCGTCCAATGCGCGAGCCCGGAATTGTTAAAAGCCCAAACATAATTGGGTTTGCTTTGAAGGAGTTTGTCTGAGAATTCGATGGCCCGGCTCAAGGAAGCTCGTGGATCCTGACCGTGATCATTCTCATATTCTCCTTTGCGCCAGTAGGACATTCCCAATGTTTCATAGGCGTCAATGTCTTTAGGATTCCACCGAAGCGCTTCTTGAGAACTATGAATGGCCAGATTCCTCGGCTCATTGGGATCGTTTCCGACTTCAGAGATCGATTCAGCCCATCTTATGTGGAGCCAGGATTTGGCGATATGTGCGTCGCTATCATCCGGACTCGCCAGCAATGCCTTATTGATGCTATCAAGCGCGGCACGATAAACGTCAGATACGTTTTCCCCCCGTTGCCTTTTTAAATACAATAGCTGACCCAGCCTCTGTGTGTTGCTTTTGTAGATGGATGCATCACTCTTTGCAATCTCGGAAGCTGCCGCATAAAGCTGTCCCGCTGTCTCATAGTCTTTTTCTGCTCCTGTAAGATTTCCGTGATTCAATTTGTCATCACCCATCAACAAATAAGCGTCGCCCTGCAATTGTTTTGCTTCATAGAGCCAGGGATACGCTTTGAATGACTCATTTGCTTTGACCAATGCTTCCGGATATTTCTTTTCATAAAAGGAAAGTAAAGCTTCCACGTAAGTAGGAGCTTCTCCCCAAACTCCTTTACTGGACGCCAGGTAGGTCAGCGCGTCTTCTCTTATCGTTTTCTCAATTTGCTGAATCTCCTTGTCGCGCAAAATCTGGTTACTCAAACGCTGTGCCGCTTGCATTTTTTCCTGATAAAGTTTTCCAAGCACAAGCCCCAAAGAATAGGCAACCTCCGCCTCGTGGTATCCGCTTTGCCAGGCCATTTGCAGATGGTCTTGGGCTTTTTCATAATCCTTTAAGGCGAGATAGCAACGGCCGATCGCGTAATGTCCTGGGCCATATCCCAGGGAACCAACCAGTTTCATCTGCTTGCGGATGGAGTCGCTCCGTTTTCGAACGACCTGTTTCTCCTGTCTTGTGTCATGAAGCGGAAGCATGTAAGCAATACGCATCACACTTTCGATCTGTTGAATCTGTTTGCCGAATTGACCGGCGATCATCACCTGCTCTTGAGCTTGCCTGCGGGTATTCCAACTGATCCAACCGAAAATGATGGTTATCAAAAGCGCAACGGTTGCGGTCGCCATCAGACCTTTGTGTTTGCGGAGCTTTTTCCCGATCTTTCTGATCAGACTGACCGGTCGTGCCTGGATCGGTTCCCCTTCTAAATATCGATCAATGTCTTCCGCAAGCGCTTTCGCCGATTGATATCGCCGGGCAGGCTCTTTTTCCAGACATTTCATTACGATGGTTTCCACATCGCGAGGGATTTCAGGATTGCGCGTTCTTAAGAGAACAACCTCATCTTGAAAAGCTTTTACCAGAACTTCGACATCGGTGCTTCCTTCCATCGGAAGCTTCCCCGATAAAGTCTGGTAAAGCGTGACCCCCAAACTGTATACATCGCACCTGCGATCCACCTGCGAAGCCAGTCCAAACGCCTGCTCCGGTGCCATGTAAAGCGGGCTTCCAACCACAACTCCGGTTTTCGTGATGCCCGGACTACTTAAGTCGCGTGCGAGTCCAAAATCCATCACGTAGGAAATCCATTGTTGTCGCTCACTCGATTCGAGCAGAATATTCGAAGGTTTCAAATCACGATGGATGATTCCAGCACGATGCGCAGCATGAACTCCTTCAGCCACATCGCGGATTGCAAGCAGCTTCTGTTCGATTGTCAATTGTTCCCGCAAATCCAGCAAGGATCTACCGCGAACATATTGCATTGCAATGTAGGGTCTTCCTTCCAGCTCGCCTGCTTCGTATACGCGGCAGACATGCAGATGATCGATGCGGGCCTGGGCTTGAGCCTCTAGTAAGAGTCTCGCTGTTAGTGATGGCTCGTCTACAAGCAAGAACTTCAGCGCAATTTCACGTCCAAGTACGGGGTCGAACGCTTTGTATACTCGTGCCATTCCGCCCTGACCTAGAAATTCCAGTTTTTCATATGGTCCAAAGCGGCCATCAGGAAACTCAGAAGAACCGGAAACGCGATCCGCGCAAAATTTTTGGAAATCCCCCTCTACGAATGGAATTTCTTTGTGGAAAGGAACAGGAGAATCTTTCGAATCATGAGACATGAGTTCTTATTCCGGCGATCCAAAAATAATTTCAATCTGATCCTTCTTTGCATGAGTGGGTAGAGTTCCTTCCAGTTTTACGACCTCTCCCGATGGGACTTCGACCGCCGTCGCGATGGCCCCGCGATGTCCGGGATACATCAGTGAAATGCTCGAAATATCCTTTTCTGCGCGTAAACGGATCACCAGGAACGAATTTGTCTGTAAGCTCTTCAAGGAAGCCTCCAGAACAACAAACGGATTGGTTGGTTGGATGCGTGACAGAAAAGCTTTATCGTTGCGAGCCGCTACTGCGGCTCGAAGATCCGCTCGCCTGGTGTAAGTGGAGGTTCGCCACTTCTGAGTGTAAAACTGACTCTCCCAGATGCTCTTACTGGAGCTGGAACTTGATGATTTTGGCTGAACGATAAGCGCGTCACGTTTGTGCTCCAGTATGCGGCGCTGCAAAGGTTGTACCGATTTATTGCGACCCTGCCAAAGGCTCAACCAGACGCCGGCAATATCATTGACTGCTTCATTGTAAAGAAGCGTTGCCACTTTGTGCGAGTTTTCTATTTTCCATCGCCATTGCGCGCGCTGCTTAAAGTGCTCTTGAAAATTATCAATCGGCTTATCGTAACCTTCCCAGACAACTACGATACGATTGTTTAATAGAAAATCGGGACCCTCCCTGCAATTCTGTTTAAGATGTGATTCGGGAGACCATAAATCACCAATGTAATGAGCGAGATAGCACAGTTGTTTGCCTGTATCACCAAGAGCAGGTTTTTGTAACCTGTCCTGGATCAAAGCAATTAACTTTTCAATGCGGTTCATTGCACCGCCTGACGGCGGAAGGCTCGGAATGTAAAAATGATTCTCCCAATCGCGAAGCAATTCGTCCGGATCCATGATGCCGGACACGACGTATTTTTTGTGCGCGAAAAGTTCCATTTGGAAATCTTCCGGCATCAAGGAAATTGCATCGCGTGTCATTTGCACGTGTGTGTTTGTGTGCCACGCAAATAGTTGTGCTGCGGATAAAAGGATGAAGGCAACGCACACGAGAAAACGCATATTCTGTGTTCCTATTATCGCAGGTTTTACGGACGGCAGGCATTACGGAGAGTTTTATGTTGAATGTCAGTCCTCCCTCTGGACCGGTGTATTTCACCGGTCAAGATAAAGAAAGGAGGACATTGACATGAAACTTTCGATAAGTGCTTACGATTCGCTCTCAAGATGTCTCGGACCGCCAATGGCACCTAAAAAATAAGTTGAATCTGGCTCATTGGCGGCTTGATGCTGATGGACAGTGGCGGATCGTTGCCGATGCGCCGGTAAGCGAATTGCTAGTAAATCTGCTTCTCTAGTTATGCTTCAAACGCACAGTTTTAGGGGACCAGAGGATCTTGATAAAGATACCAAACACCGAAAATAGCCGCCGCGATCAGCAAGATTAGGATGATTCTGGTTTTTAATCGGTCTTTGGCTTCACAGTTCGAACAGAGCGTTTCCTCGGGGAGAATTGCTTTTCCGCAGACTTTACATTGGTTTCGCAGCCTTCTCTCAGATGCCTTCACCCGGGCACTCATGTTTAGGTCGAGTTGGCTGATCGGCTGCTCGCTGCCCGTTGTTCTCTGTCCGCAATAGGGACATCTTGATACTATGCCGGATATAGCTGCACGACACGAATTACACCGAACTATTTCATTTTGGTCAGACGCGCCTATATCTCCTGGCATAGCAATGATCCAATTTTACCCCATTTTAGCAAAGTAAGTAATCTTAGCGCAGAGTTCAACTAAATTCAGGTAAAAAATGGAAAAAATCCTTGTAAACAAGACGGGTTGCCTGCAATTAAATGGAAATCAAGCCTTGTTGAATTCCTTTTTTGATGGCTTCCGTTCGGCTGGAAACATGCAATTTTTCAAAAACGGAGCTGATATGGAATTTTACCGTGTGCTCAGAGATTTCCAGGATATAAGCAATGGACTTGTTCCCCTCGCCATCCGCAATCAACCGCAATATTTCCAGCTCCCGTGGGGTCAATGAAGGGACTTCAGAGAAGGGGATACGATGATTTGAATGAGTGTTGTTGAAAACTCTCAGTCCGGCGGCAATCGCCTGGAGTGCGAAAAAAACCTGTTGCGTGGCCGCGTCATAGCGGATCGCTCCTTCTATACTTTTTTGAAACAGGGATTCTTTCAGGAATGTATCATCCCCATTCTCATACAAAAGCAATGAAGGTTTTGAGAACTGTTTTACAGTGTGGAGAATCCCTGGAAAAGTGACGCGGTTATAGTTCGCTGCGTATAATAACAGCACATCTGCAGAGACGGGCTCCTCAGAAAGATGAATGTCCTTCAATGCTTTGAGGCCCGCGATTAGCGACTCGGGAAACTCTTCTTTGGGGTGCAGATAAACACGAATCATCCTATTATGTTTTGAAGGAAGTTCCTTCTCCACCTTATTAAGGGGGAGATCAAGAGGGGGTTGTCTTTCCAATGAAGCTATTCCAACCTCCCCTTTATTCACCTCCTTCATAAGGAGGGGAAACCCATGCGAAACACAAATACGACATTGCAATCATCATCCTTTTTGTCTTATA
The DNA here is from genome assembly GCA_022616075.1 of bacterium. Lineage (NCBI taxonomy): Bacteria > bacterium. The sequence goes on along the minus strand of JAKEFK010000178.1, from coordinate 15,099 downwards.
GGGCGTTCGCCCACTTTTATACCTAATTCCTCAACTTTCCCGCCGCGCAACACAGCAAGTTTCAGTTCATGGCCAATCGATTCAGCATTGAGAGCATCAAAGATCTCATCCAATGAATTTACGTTTTTTTCATTTAAACGCACGATGATGTCTCCGAGTATGATTCCGGCCTCTTCGGCAGGACTTGCCTCTTCCGTACCCATCACGAGTAATCCAATTTCAGTCCGGCTTTGTTCCTGAAGCTGCTTAGGAATGCGAACTGGTTGCATCATCAGCCCAAGGTAAGGTTTTCCGATCGATCCTTTTTTGGAAAGCCTCTCTACCAGACGGTCAATATTGGATGCGGGCACCGTAAGCCCAAAGTGCCTCGAAAAAGCAGCGGTGTTCATGCCACCAACCTTTCCATTTGGAAGCACGAGCGCAGATCCTGAAAAGCCTGGAAAGGGTGACACATCCAACCGAATAAAGCGATCGAGCGTTCCACCTCGCCAATTGCGATACGGTCCATCGCTTCCGGAAACGATACCAAGCACAGCTAGCAGTCGTCCCCTGTTTGCCCGGCCAATGCTGATCGCGAGTTGCCCTGCTTCGAAAGGCGACGTCTCTTTCTCTACTGCTTTGAATTCAGTTGTTGTCTTCAATAAGGCAAGGTCTGTACTTGAATCCCTTCCTGCAACAAGCGCGGTCGTTGTTTCTCCGGAAGGAATTTGGATATGAACTTCGTCCTGCCTGGGTAGCAAGTGATCGGCAGTAACGATCGTGTTCTTTTCCCAGACAATACCGGAGGATGCAGATCGTCTGCTTTGAACGAAAACAATCGATTCAGAGACTTTTCGTGTAATGCTTGAAAGTTCTTCGGATAATTTTTCTAACATCATTTCTTGAGCCATAAGTTCTCCTTTGACTCAATGATGCTGAAAAATCAAACGCGTGTATACCGGAAAATCGTCTAGGTAGCGCGGGCGTCCCGCCGGCGAGGTCCCGCAGACGAGACGTCCGCGCTACTTTGTTTTACCAGCTTATACCGTAGTCTTCGCCATGATGGCTCGACCCGCCCCACATCGTATTGTGTTTATGATCGAAGTAAATGGCGTTGATCGGACCGGAGGTACACGCCTGAAATGTTAAATCGTAACCCTTCCCTTTCAAATCTTTTCTGATCCAGTCAGGAATCGATTCGTGAAGCAAAATCTTTCCAGGCTGTGTTTCGTGGTCTCCGAAAGAATTTCTCATTTGATAACTGTTGAAGTTCGCCGCTTCTGCAGATTCCTGCACGGTCATGCCGAATTCAACAATGTTCAAAAAAAACTGCAAAAGATTTTGATCCTGACTATCTCCGCCCTGAACTGCAAAACCCAGGAATGGTTTTCCATCCTTCATGGCGAGAGTGGGTGTAAGAGTGGCGCGTGGACGTTTTCCAGGTTCCAGCACATTAAATGGATTCTCTGCGCGGTCCAGTACGAAACTTTGCATCCGCTGGCTCAACCCAATTCCCGTACGGCCGGCAATTACCGCCGGGATCCAACCACCACTCGGAGTAACCGAAACAACCCAACCCTCTGCATCCGCAGCTTGAACTGAAGTGGTGCCGGAATAAAAGTTTTGATGAAACGCTGACAATGCCTGTGCCGTTTTCTCTGGTTGTTTTGCTGTCTCATTCCAGTTCTTCAACAAATCCGCAAATGGATTCGTGCCACCCTGAAAAGGATACGGGTCTCCGGGGCTCATTGACGTATCATTGCGGTCTTGTTTGATGAGCTTGGAACGTTCCCGCGAATACTCCTTGGAAAGCAGTCCTTTCACTGGTTCTTCGGGGGCAAAATAGGAATCCCCGTAGTAAAAATCGCGATCCGCAAACGAAAGGTTCATCGCCTGGTAAACAGTGTGGATGTAACTGGCGCTGTTGTAGCCCATGCTTTTCAAATCAAAGTTTTCCAGGATGTTGAGCATTTGCAGCATCACAGGGCTTTGCACCCAGGTGGTTAACTTATAAACTTCGATCCCTTTGTAGTTGGTGCTCAACGGCTTTTCAATGTGAACCTTCCACTTCGCAAGATCCTCCAGCGTAATCAATCCGCCTTGTTCTTGAACGGATCGCACAAGCTCGCTGGCGATATCTCCTTTGTAGAAGCGGTCATAGGCGGCATAAATCGCGTCTTTTCTGTTTTTGCCGCCAGCAAGCGCTTTCTTCTCGGCCTCTACAAGCATACGGAGAGTCGCTGCAAGATCAGCCTGCTTAAAAATCTCTCCCGCTTCCGGGGCTTCACGCATTTCGCCTGGATGCGTCAACATGATTTGCCGCGAGTAAGGCCATTCCTTTAACCGTTTTTTTTCTCGCTCAATAATGTCCGCCGTTTGCGCTTCGATCGGATAACCATCAGCCAACTGGATTGCAGGAGCTAGCACGTCCGCCAGTGAAAGCTTTCCAAACTCCGCCAGCATAACTAGAATTCCACCAGGAGTACCGGGTGTTACCGCAGCCAGCACCCCGTGTTCGGGCGGATATTTCATCCCTTTTGATTTATAGAACTCCGGGGTCGCGCCAGTTGGAGCCACTCCCAGCGCGTTAATGCCGATTACTTTTCGAGTGCGCGGATTATAAATAAGTGCTTGCGTCTCCCCGCCCCAGCTCAACACATCCCACATCGTGGCAGTCGCCGCGATCATTGCACAAGCAGCATCTACTGCATTTCCGCCTTTCTGAAAAAGCATTGCTCCCGCAGTCGCGCCCAGGGGCTTTCCGGTAATTGCCATCCATTGCTTTCCGTGAAGTGGTGGTTTCACAGTTCTCTGGGCAAGAAGTGTCGTGGCAATTGCAAAAAGACAAAGCGATAGAAGAATCTTTTTTAGAGTGGAATGCATCGGTTCTCCTCCGTTCGCGATTATAGTTCGTTAACCGCCAAGACGCCAAGGGGCCAAGAGAACAATTAGCTGCACGTCCGCTGGTGGATTTGATCCCTTTTTTTCTTAAACGCGGAAACCCAGTGATCAATGGTTACCCTCTGTGACCGTCCCTTTTCAAAAATCACTTCATCTGTTTCATCAGCACGGGCGACGCGAAACAGATCTCGAATTTGATCTTCTGACAGTTGATTCAACAGTTCATCCAAGAATTGACGACCTCCTTCGCTGATTTCCGGATCCATAAGCCCATCCTGAAATGCAGATGTAAGCCGCCCAAAACACGCGCGGCGCCCTGTTTCCTGCTGAAATCTATCTTCCTTTTCGTTGTTCCAAATGTCTATCCGTTCCAATCCTTTGTAGTACATCGCGGAGAATCCGCCCACTCGCCGGTCACCGACTCCGAAAGTCGCGCCCAGATCCTGAATCATCAAAACCGGTTGCGTGCAAATCTTTCCGGAATCCTGCCAGCCCAGATCCTTGTCATAACAACCAAGTCTTTGTTGTGGTGGCTTGCTATCGGTGTGCTGGATGAAAACGGCCAACAATTTGAGCGCATCCATTTCCGCTTTTGTGGCTGCAGAAGCCTTTTTCGCGATACGATCCAGCTCACGCCACTTCCATCCCTGATCAGGAAATTGAGCAAGCTCCATCCCATCAAAATTTCGCTCCATGATTCCATCCTTTACCACTCTCTCCATCCGCGTCTCTTCCCCGGAAGGTTTGGAAGGATCGTGCTGCGGACAGCCAAAACACCTTAGTTCTATCGGGTAGACTTCATCCGTATAGAATCCCAGAGTCCAGAGCAGTCGTGTCCCGGCTATCTCTGCAAATGTTTCCCTCCTGCTATATTTGATCCGAACAACCTCACCCGTATCCAGCAATTTGCATTTGAATTTCGGACTGGCTCCAATCACTTCTCCCCTTTCTTCCACATAGTGGCAGAGAACTTCTGCTTCAGGTGGAACCGCGATTTCGTTTTGCGGCCCGGCCAGAATATTCATTCTCGGGATGTCGGTTTTCTGCCAGACCTTCGCCCGTTGAAGATAATTCTCGCGCTCCTTTCGTGAGAGTTTCGTCAAATCGTCCACCGGCCCCAGGAGAAAGAGAAAAAAGAGAAGAGACAGGATTGGGCAAACGCGAAAGTATTTTATCGTTCCTCGCACATCCGTATATATATGATGTTCAAAAAACGATACAATGCCAGCATTCATGCAAAGTGTTCAAAGTGATCTTCTCCCCCTTATGAAGGGGGAGATCAAGACGGGTTCTAAGGCCTCCTTCATAAGGACGAGGGGGAACGTTGGACGCTATCCATTTCAAACATGACATTACTGGACGCAATTCTTCTTGGGATCATAGAAGGCATTACGGAGTTTCTGCCGGTTTCTTCCACCGGCCATCTCATTCTGGCTTCAGCGTTTTTGAAACTGCAAGACACCGAATTTCTGAAAAGCTTTGAGATCGCAATCCAGCTTGGTGCGATTCTTTCAGTGGTGGTTCTCTATGCCCGATCATTGCTCAAGGATCGTTCGCTGGTCCAGAAAACAATCGTTGCTTTTCTCCCTACATGCATCATCGGATTGATCGCATATGGATTTGTAAAACGCTACCTGCTGGGGAATGAATTGATTGTGGTTGCCGCGCTTCTGATCGGCGGCCTCATTTTGATTCTTTTCGAATGGCTCCAGCGCGGGAAACCGGAAGGCTCAAAACAAATCTCATATCCACAGGCGCTCTACATCGGTCTGTTTCAATGTGTCTCCATGATTCCGGGTGTGTCCCGCTCGGCAGCAACAATCATCGGTGGAATGGTGATCGGGATCGAAAGAAAGACGATTGTGGAATTCTCTTTTCTCCTTGCTATTCCAACCATGGCTGCGGCAACGGCCCTCGACATTTATAAAAGCGCCTCTCGTTTTTCTTCAGCGGAAATCGATCTGCTCCTTGTTGGTTTTGTGACTTCGTTTGTGGTCGCACTTCTCAGCATTAAGTTTTTGCTGCGTTACATTCAGAATCACACCTTTATTGCGTTCGGTATTTATCGCATCCTCGTTGCATTCTTGTTTTGGACTTTGATGATGTGAGATCTAAACATCGCTCCTTTGCGCAGGGATGCTCCATTTCAGTATGATGGAACACGTACAGGAGGATGAAAATGATTCAACGAATCTCTGACGGGCGCACGGATTTAGTGTTCGACTATCTTGCGGCAGGTCACGCCGCAAACTCAACGGATCTAAATGGAGTCTCTTTAATCAAATGGTGCGCGTATTATGGCGATGTTAGTGCTATACGATTTCTGCTCGCCAACGGGGAATCATTGGAGTCGCTGGGAGAGAACTTCGATCTCAACGGCGCTGTTTTTCATGGGCACTGGCAGCTGTGTCAGTTCCTGATCGAAAACGGCGCTGACGTGAATCATCCTCTGCCGGATACAGGTGAAAGTCCATTGCACGCAGCCTTGTGCAAGGCCGATCGTCCTGCGTATGACTACGTGATTAAGATTCTGCTAGCCAATGGCGCGAATCCAAATTGTGTGACAAAGGCATCGGTTGAAACCAGTTGCTTTATGCGAGAGTGCAGAACAAAAGCGGAAACGCCCCTCCATCGCGCCGCCGCGTTCGCGACCGAAGAAGCGATCCAGCTTCTTCTGGATTCAGGCGCAATCATCGATGCCGAAGATATGAACGGAGATACTCCACTCACATGGGCAAGCTGGCATCTACGCCCGGCTTCTATTCTGAATAAACTCTGCTACCGTGGCATTCTCATTCATCCTAACGCGATAGGGCGCTCGACAAGCGACCATGGTCTGGGTTGGGGAAACGCGATGGAGGTAAACCTGCTTGGGAATCCACATGTCTAGGAAGAGGTAATCCGCCGCAAAAACTCTTCCCCTTTCCGTATGAGCTCATCATGATCCTCCGGAGGCTCTTGCGTAGAAAGCAGTTCCACGGTGCGGTCTCGCAACAACTGTTCCATTCGTGGATAGTTCAGCTCCTCCCATTTTTCCAGACTGATGCGGGGAAAGACTCCCTGAAAATAAGCGTGCTGGTAGCATGCGAGTGTGCTCTCTGCAGTTAGAAAGTGCCCGTTCTCCCGCATTTCAAACACGATCTCATCCGCTCCAACGGCTTGTTCATTCGCGGGAAAACCTTGCGCAAAGATGCGCGCTTGCGCGATGACATCATTCGCGTAGACTGTTTGAGTCGGCATATAACATTTCGAATTCAAACCGCTTCCCACAAAAGGAGCGAGTCCCGATTTTCCCATCAAGCTTGTGAGATGATTTGTCCAGTTCACACCCGCAGCCAGTAAATCGGAACTCCAGCCTTCCCCGCTTCCGGATGTACCTGCGTGCGGAATGCCGTAGTGCGTCATCATCTCAGCGCAACCTAAATTGATCAAGAAGCTTTGCATGTCCATGAAATCAACCATCGTCTTCATGTCAAAGTAAGCGGGAAGGCTCCCGCAAATGATCGGCGCGCCTTCCTTTGCAAGCTGGCTCAAAACGACGCCTGCCATCAGTTCCGCATTCAAGAAAGTCAGAGCTCCCGCAGGTGTAATCGGCGTAGACATTCCGGCCATTCCATAGTTTGAATAGATCGCGGCAATTCCATGCTCGATGGAATCCAGAAGTTTATCGGAAGTCCCTTCGTTGATTTTTAGCGGAGTAACCGGATTCAAATAAGGAATGATGAAAGGTTTTTCTCCGACAGCTCCATGCAGCGTTTGAATTAATTGCAACACTTGAGGAAAAAGCTTTTCATCGGAAATCAGCAGCACCAGAGGCTTTGTTGAATTCGCCACCATTTCCAGCACCGCATAAAGATCGGCAATGGCCGGCGGTAAATCTCGAATCACGCCGAGCGTAGAAATAACATCATATTCGGGAAGCATTTGAGCGAGGCGAACGCCGGTCTCCATATTTTTTCGCGAGAACGGAGAAATCTCATCGGTCACCGGATCCTGATAAAAAAGATTCGTAACGCCATTTCCAAATCGAGTGGGGCCATCACCCAGCGTAAAAACTTTTTCGCCGCTTCTATTGAACACACCATAAGTTGAAGGAGCCACGCGCATGGCCCATTCCACGATTTCTCTTTCAAAGGTCACGCGCTCTTCGTTGATATGCACGCTTCCTTGCCCTTTTGCATAAACGTCTCTTGCGCGCGCAGATTCCACAAGCACTCCCATTTTTCCCAAAACTTTTAAGGAGCCTTCGTGAACATTTTGAATCTGGTCAGGTGAAAGCAGCGTGATGCGAGGTCGGGCCCAATCGGACATGGTCAATTCTTAGATCTCAAGTGAATTTTGAAGTTTGCATTATAATCAGCATCGCTAATGCAAGTTTCCGCGGAGTCACCGGAGAATAAGCGTCTATTTCTCATTTCTCTTGCTCTGCTGTTACTCCGGATCATTCTTCTTCAACAATATGTTACAACGAATCCTTTCTTCTCCCATCCGATCGCTGATTCAGAGCTTTACCTGCAGTGGGCAGAATCGATCCTGGAAGGGAAAGCTTACTTCGAGCAAGAATATCATCACCCTCCGGGTTACGCTTTTTTTCTCGCTGGAATGTTGCTCCTCTCCGGATCCAATCTCTATGTGATTGCCGCTATCCAATCTTTGCTCGTAACGATTCAATCGGCGCTCCTTTTCTTCTGCGCGAAGCGGCTGTTTGGAAACAAGACTGCATGGGCAGCCTTTCTGCTTTATTCGTTCGTGGGGCCTGTTCTTTTTTATTCGATGAAAATTCTTTCGGAAACTCTTTATACCACGCTGGTGCTCGCCAGTTTTTTCTTTTTGCTGCGTTACTACGATGAAGCAAGACTTCGAGAGATTTTTCTTTGCGGACTTTTCCTGGGCATGGCGATCGAAGTAAGAGGAAATGCAACGATCTGTTTCTGGCCTTCACTGGCAGTGGCGCTACTGGCAACAAAAATCTGGCGATCACGGCTTACGGCGGCCGCTCTGCTGGTTTTAGGAACGTCCCTGTGTACTGTTCCGGTTCTGGTGCGAAACATTTCTGTTGCCGGAGCATGGACTCCAGTGGCTTCCAACTGGGGTGAAAACTTCTATTTTGCCAACAGCCCTGAAGCGACGGGCGCGCACCCATTGATCAAAGGCATTCGTTCGAACATATTGGATCAAATTCCGGATGTGCAAAAGGAAGCGAGCCGGAGGGCCGGCCGAAAATTGACTTCGCTCGAGGCCCAGCGCTTCTGGTTTCGTGAAGGATGGAAATTCATCCGGACTCAACCCCTGAACTGGATCAAACTGGAATCGGTAAAGTTGAGACGTATGCTGCAGCGACACATACCTTCCGGAATTTATTCTTATCCGCTCGAAACAAAGTTTTACCATCACTATTTGACCTATTTCCCCGGCTATGGATTATTGTTTCCGCTATTTTTCGCCGGCCTGCCTGCAATTCCCTGGAACAGAAGAACCGTACTATTTCTTATTTATCTCGCAACTCAAGCCGGTCTGCTCCTTCTTTACTGGCCGGAAGAACGATATATGCTGCCGGTGATTCCATTCCTCATCATGGGAGCGGGATGCCTCGTTCTTATCAAAAGAGAGTCATTCAAGCCGTCCGGAAGACTCATCGCGTGCGCAGCGGGATTGCTTCTTTGTCTCTATGCAAATTTGAATCTCATTCCTCCGCGTGGAATCTCGGCCTGGTACAGCAATGCTTCATCCGCCCATTTTTCAAAGCAGGAATTTCAACAGGCAGCCTTCATGGCTTCAGAGGCGCTGAAGCTGGATCGCGGATACGTGGAAGCCTGGACCAATCTGGGATCGGCTCTTTTCACAATAGGAAAAACGCAAGAAGCGCGCAACGCATGGCTGCAAGCTCTTCGTTACAATTCCTCCGATGTGATGACGCTGCGCAATCTGGCGATATCGTATGAAAGAGAAAACCGCGGGACCTCCTTAGTTTGGTGGGAGCGTACCCTGAAGGCCGCCATGGCCCAGGAACTTCCTCCGGAAACCATCACGGCCATAAAAAATAGAATCAGTGAGCTCCGGTCATTTTGAAATTACTTCGGGCGTAGTATCCTTTAGTCAATGCGAGTTGCAGTACTGATTCCCTGCTACAACGAGGCGCTTACAATCGCGGAAGTTGTTCGCAGTTTCCGCGCGGAACTTCCAGACGCACCCATCTATGTGTTTGACAATAATTCAACGGATGCCACTTCCACAGTCGCGTTGGAAGCAGGCGCGATTGTAATGAGTGAACGCCGCCAGGGAAAAGGTTATGTGGTGCAAACAATGTTCCGCAAAGTGGATGCGGAAATCTACGTCATGGTGGATGGCGACGGCACTTATCCCGCTGGATCTGTTCATCGATTACTGGATCCCATTGCCAGTGGCGAAGCCGACATGGTGGTTGGTTCCAGACTCCATCCCGAGTCACGAAGCAATTTCAAAGCGGCAAATCTCTACGGCAACAAGTTGATCCGGTGGTTGTTGCGACTGATCTTCAGCGTCAAACTAACCGATATTCTCTCCGGCTACCGCGCATTCAATCGAAGTTTCGTGAAAGGAATTCCCCTTTTTGGTGGTGGATTCGAAGTGGAAACCGAGTTGACGATCAAAGCCCTACAACGCGGATACAGAGTTGAAGAGGTGCCAGTGAATCTGGAGGTGCGTCCTAAAGGAAGCTATTCAAAGATTCATTTCGTGCGTGACGGTTTTTTGATCATGAATACAATGCTATCCCTCTTTCGCGATACCAAGCCACTCACTTTTTTTGGAGGTTTTGGTCTGATCTTCATCCTTGTGGGGATGACGGTCTTTTTCACTTCTATTGAGCTACTTGGCATCACGCTTTCGGTCATTGGGATCCTTTTCATTTTGTCCGGTTTGCATTTGCATACAATTGTGCGGCGTTTCCAGGAATTTGATCACCAGCTTCGCATTCTAGAATCTGAGTACCGGCGGGAACAAAGAATCGAAAAGATCGATCGCGAATTATGAGCTAGGCCGGAGCCGGGGAAGGCCTCAAGAGAAAAGCAAGTACATAAAATCCTAGAGCTACGAAGGAAATTCCCGCGATCCCTATGGAAAGACTCAAATATTCCGCAAGGCCGCCTATCACCGCTCCCAACACGTTAAAACCGAGGGAACGTCCGGGAGTGTTTGTTTTTGAAAATGAATTCGCGAAGATAATACCTGCAAAAAGGAAAGCAACAGAAGCGACCAGAACCGTAAAAAGGGAGCGTATGGCCGGACTTGCAAAAGAGAGCAAATGTTCTCGCCAGAGTCCAGCAACAAGAATGGATAAGAGCAAAAACGCCCAGATCAAAGGGGATCCCTCTACCTGCCGGCGATGAACCAGGTAGTTTGCCACAAGAATCATGGCAAGTAATGCTGAAATGACAATGGACGTAACAACCCAGGTGGATCCAAAAGATAACGCAAGGCTTGTAATATTTTTTACTTCGAGCAGCAGAAACCCTGCGCCAAGAAAAAAGAAATGAGTGGCTTCTTTGTAAATCATTTGGCCTTTGGGCAACGCGATGAATACGACTACAGCCGATAGACAAACAAGCAATACAAGAGTGTAAAAATACTCCGAAGTGAGTCCTTTGCTGCGATAGTATAGGTAGGGCCAATCATCAGTAGGAAATTGAGCGCCTTTCCCGTCGTATTTCGCTGTTATGTTTACAAATCCGCTTACGTTATCCTGAATTGAGGCCGTCTGCGTTGCGCCAATGATGAAAGTTTGGCCATCCAAACCGAAAGCGCCTGCCGGATAAGCAAACACTTTCGGCGAGTATCCGAAAGCCTCCTGAATCATTCGATAGATTTTTTCACCGAGCCACTGCCGCCCGACATAAAAACTCAGGAAAAGCATTCCTCTTTCGCCAAGTAACTTTCGAACTTGTCGCAAGGATTCAACAGTATAAACAAAATTGTCCTGTCTGACATTCGAGAGGCTTGAGAAGAGGCGATGAGAATCAAGCCATCCAAGGACAACAGCATCGTAAGTTCCCTCTTTCGTTCGTATGAAATAACGGGCATCGTTATTGTGCAGCTTCACCCTGGGATTGGAATATGGTTTTTCCGGGTGCAAAAACACACCCAATTCAATGATCGCCCGATCCAATTCAACCGCATCGACTGATTGAGCGCCGGCACGCAACGCCGCTGCAACATCATTTCCGGCGCCTGCACCCAGAACGAGCACCTTTGCCGGCGGAACAGACAGGACGGCGTAAGGGAGATCATAGGTACGGCGAAAATGATTTAGATCTGGATACTTTTGCGCAACCGGATCCGTCAAGTTCAAAATCAATTGATGATAATCTTCATTCACAATGACTCGAATGCCTCCCAACTCCATGGGAGCCAATCTTTGCAGCTCAATTTTGTTGTACGGAGACCAAATGCTGTTTTTGCTCAATTGATTGACGATATTCAGTGATAAAGCAAACAGCACAACATTGATGAGCAGAACGATTCTTTCTTTGCGCAAAAGCCAACACATCAACAAAAATGCCAACAAGAACCAGACCGCAGGGCCTTCACCAAAAAACGAAAAGAAAGCAAGAACCAGCGTGCCCGCCAGACTTCCGAAGATATTGATACTGTAACCTCGCATCGGTGAAAACTCCTCCATGTTGCGAGCAAGCCTCTGGCCTAGCATGACAAATGGCAGTGCAGTTAAAAGGAATACAACCGGAACCACGTATAACCACCTATGTTTTCCTGTTGCCCCAAAGAAATAAGCCTCGCCTGGAAGAGGGAGCTGAATCCCAAATTCGTGAAGATATCGTGTTAAAAGAACGAGCCCCAGTACAACTAAGCCAAGCAGTGGAATCAAATCACGTTTGATTTTCAACACGCAGCCCGTTCCAAGTCCAAGAAAGCAACTAATCAAAACGACGTTTGAAAAATAGGAGAGCAGACTGATGTTTGCCGGAATCCAACGGATGACAGCAAGCTCGAAGAACAGTGCGAGAAAACTGATAACCCAGAGGTCAATTGCAGGAAGAGATGGCCTGAAAACCTTCACGGCGAGCTTTACTTTGCTTTTTTGCTTGTGCGTTTCTTTTTTGTAGATTTCTTTGAAGCTCGCTTTGCAGGCTTTCGCGTTCGTATTGCTTTTGGCCGCGCGTGTCGCGGTGAGTAGACTCCCAGATTTCCGCCACCCGGCAGCGATATCTGGGTGAGCGCTCCCCATCCCATATTTTGAGCCGGAGCGCATGCAATCTTGTGCTTCTTCATGTCGGTGATAAACGCCTCAACGTTGTCACACATCAAATAGAATTCATGCACGTCGTTTTTTCGGGAAGGATGCACGGCAACCTCCGCGGGTGGCAAACCGAAAATCAACCACCCTTCTCCAACGTCAACGTTTGGCAGTTTAAGTACATCCCGCAGAAAAGCGCGGTCCGCTTCCGGATTTTTACTGTAGATGATTGAATGAGCCCCAATGTTCATGACAATCCTCCTCTTCTCGACGCCATGTTATTACTTCACCTGAAAAATAACAATTCCGCGCTGCGAGTATACGATTTGAAAATGATTCTTCATAAGACCGGTTAACCTCAGCCGCTCATCCTGTGTCGCTTCCCAGATCTTGTACTTCCTGGTTAGCCGCTCCATTTCCGCAGGATTATAAACGATATACCCGATGTTTTCTTCCTTCAATTTCCTGAAGATCTCTTCGGGATCTCTACGTTCTCTTGCCCATGTGAGCAATGGATCTTTATCCACGTAAGCGTGGGGAATCAGCCTGTTGCGAAAATAAGCAATCCTTGTTTCGCCGAGAGTCAGAGTAAGCTGAGAAGTTTTTGTCTTTTCCAGAAATTGAGTGGCGCCGAAGTAATTCACTTCGTTCAAAAGATACCGTTCCGGAGTGGAACCCACAGAGATCAACGGAAATAAATTATAGACCGGTAAGGCTTGCCACAATCCAAACAGGATTGCACCAACCCAGAGAAATGGCATCGCCTGCGGCGCCACTTTGTGGATCAGCTGAAATGAGTATGCAAGAAGGAGCATGGCAATTACAAAAACGGGGAGAAAGTAACGGAAATGATAAAGCCCATAAATAAAGATGAGATAACACAGCAACACAAACACAAGGAGAACGCGATCCAGTTTTCTGAATTGAAAAAGAAGCAACACAAGCGATAACAGCGGTAGGATACCGACTTCTGACGCACTTCCGTAAGATCTAAGCCGAAAGGTCATCTGGAATGGCGTCGTAACAACCGCTTTCGCAAACTCTTTCCCTGTGCGAGGTGTAGGAAACTCTCCCTGAACGGCTTCAGTTTGCTTTTGCTCCCACTCGGCTGAAAGAACGGGGGCAAGCATCGGATAGAAGGGATCTCTCTTCAAGACCCAATTCCGAATGCAGAAAGGAGAAATAATCAGAATGAAAACAGCGCCAAACAGCATCATTCTTGTGAAAATCTGCCGCCTGGTTGCGGTCGACCGCCAGAAAAGTACTGGAGTAAATATGAGAAACGGATAAACCGTGTATTTCGTCCACGCGGCGAAACCAAGCAATACGGAGGCAAGCACTGTATTCCTGCCGGATCGCAATGTTAAAAGCGTGCACACACCGGCAACAAAGAAAAATGAATTCATCAAGTCGGGATTGACAATGTGCAGCAGAATCCAGGGAACGGGAAGAATCAACAGTGGGATCACAATGAATCGCGAATCTATCTCCTCTGGTTTCACATGAACCACCATTCTCAAACAGTGAATGTAAAGAAGAAAAGAAAAAATCTTGATGCCATTTTGTGTGGTAACAGCAATGAAGAGAAACTTTGCGGTTTGATCAAAAGGCGGAAAAAAAGAAGTGCTGCTGGTTGGAAAAGTTACAATACGCTCATAAGACAGGTATTGATAAGGAAGTCCCAGATTGTATGCAAGAGCATCGTAAAAAGTCGCCGGCGTAAAGCTCGACCAAATGGATAAAACGAAAAAAGGAGTTCCCCACAAAACGTACCAGGGTACCCTCTGCTTCAGTTCACCTGAGGAGGGAACGGCCAATAGGAACAGAAAGCACCAGATGCCGACCAGGACAGTTCTGGAAGCATCCCAAGTGCCAATGGCAAACAGAACCAGCAGAATTGTTCCAAGTCCTAAAGGAAAATCGAGTGTGTGATTCGTCGAATCCAGAAATTGCCGCAAAAAACGGCCAACTGTGATGGACGCCAGGGCAAGAACGATCGCACACAGGAAACCCAACATGTTGAAAAGAGGCTGGGAAAAGAAACAGCTAACGACCAGATAGACGATTGCTGCAAGCCATGCCGGAAAACCGGTTTTCATACGGAGCGCGGACATCTTGCCCGCATTAAGGGGCGCGGACTTCCAGTCCGCGCATCATTGAAGGCTGGAGCCGAGCCTGTTGAAAAATCAGTTGGAGCGCGGACTTCCAGTCCGCAAAAACCTGATCGCTCGACAAGCATTTTGCGGGCAAGGATGCCCGCTCTCCAACTAGGACCGCCAGCATCTGGATTTTTCAACAAGCTCAGCCTGCGCTCCGTATTATAACTTCTTCTATAATGATCCGAAACAGATGAGTGATCGAAGAATCCTTTACCCTTTACTGCTTACCGTTTTCACTCTCGGGACATTCTTTCCTTCATTGTTCAACGGATTCGTTTATGACGATCATTTTCAGCTTGTCGGAAATCCGTATGTAAAAGATTTTCGTCACCTGCCGGTGCTATTCACAACTGATGTATGGTATTTCAGTCCTGAGACGCGGTCGAACAACTACCGTCCTTTGCACATGGTGACTTACTTGATCGTGTATAAGCTTTTCGGATTGAATCCGTTTGCCTTCCACCTTCTAAACGTGTTCCTTCATTTATGTTGCGTTTTGCTTTTCTGGCAGATCCTGGGTCACTACGTAGGCGAGTTTCCGTCGTTCATCGGTTCTTTACTCTTTGCCACTCATCCTGTGCATGTCGAACCCGTTGCTTGGATAGGCGGAACACCCGAGCTGTTGCACTCTGCTTTTTTGCTGCTTGCGCTTCTCCTTTATACACGGAAGGCCATCTACTGGTCGCTGATTCCGTTTGCAGCCGCACTTTTAACGAAGGAGCCTGCTCTTGTTTTTCCCGGAATCTTGATCGCAGATCACCTGCTCTTTCAACGTTACCCGCATCGCAAATTCATTCAGTGGTTCTTACCGGCGGTTCTGGTTGTTTTGAT